>JASFGM010000594.1:0-3170 GCA_050123755.1 Desulfobacterales bacterium | reverse complement strand
ACCGCATGCGTTCCCGCAGAAGCTTTGCGGCAACGCGTTGCGACAGGCTGGCCGGCCATTGGGGGTCGATTTTTCGATATATGATATGGGATAACATAATGCCGGCGACCCCACTGCGGATACAGGCTTCAAACGGTACAAGGTCGCAGGATTCCAGTTCAGACAAATCACCATCGAAGATTGGCAGATCAACATGGGAGTCAAAGACAGTTCGACCGATGCCTGGAAAGTGCTTGGCGACTGCCATTATTTTATTTCGTTGTAAATGCGAAATTACGGTTACACCCAGTTTTGAAACCCAGGCGGGATCATGGCCGAATGATCTGTCGGCCATTATGCTATCGATTTCTTTTGGCGCGACATCCATGACAGGGGCCAGGTTCATGTTAATACCGGCTTGGACGAGTTCAGCTGCGGTCGTTTCGGCAAAGTAGACGGCATCCTTTTTACGCTTCATGGTGGGGTTGCCCGGAAACTGCGTAAATGGTTTCTTAAGCCTAGCCACCTGGCCGCCCTCCTGATCGATGGCGATTATTAAGGGCGGCTGTCCATTCATGCGCGCGCACTCCTGAACCGACCCGCACAATTTTTTAACCTGATGTGGTGTCTCGGCATTTTGAGAAAAAAGGATAATCCCGCCAACTTTAAGGTCACCGATCAGATGTTTTAAATCCGGATTGAATTGTTTCCCTTCAAAGCCGACCATCAGCCGTTGACCGGCCAGTTGTTCAAGTGAAAGTGTTTCGGGATTCATGAGAATGTTCTTCGTTTCAAGTTTATGTAAAGATTATAACATAATTGTCAAGATAGGATAAGGCTGGACTAATTTGACAGCATTGCCGGTAAAGAGAAATTGGCGTTCGGATTTTCTTGAGAAAGTTTTAAGATGTTCTGAATCAGCGCGTCGACTTTGGGTTTGCTTAGTGGTCTCGAAAATAGATAGCCTTGACCAAGTTGACAATTCATCTCCAGAAGAATGGCAAATTGCTCTTCGGTTTCTACCCCTTCCGCGACCACGATCATGTCCAGCCGATGGGCCAGCGAAATAATCGCTTCAACAATATTACGGTTGCCGTCGGGTTGCGTTTGTATTCTTGAGACAAAACTGCGATCCACCTTCAGGGTTTCAATGGGAAGGCGTTGCAGATAACTCAAAGAAGAATAGCCGGTCCCAAAGTCGTCGATGACCAGCTTTAAACCAAAGTCTTTTAAGCGGTGAACCAGGCGAATGGTTTCATCGGCATCTTCCATCAGGGCGGTTTCGGTAATTTCCAATTTAAGCTGTTCGGGCGGCATACCGGTTCTGTCAAGAATTTCTTTGATATCATCCAGCAAGGTGGGGGATAAAAAATGCTTGCTGGATATGTTGATGTTCATTGTGAGCTTGAGCTGATTTTTTAGCTGTCTTTGCCAGTGACATAAATCTTCGCAGGCCTGCTCGGCAATCAGCTGGGTGATCGGAACGATAAGCCCGGTCTCTTCAGCAATGGAAATAAATGAACCCGGATAAATGAGGCCCAGCTTGGGGTGGTTCCACCGGATAAGCGCCTCAAAACCCACCAGGGATGATGTTCGCAAATCAACAATGGGCTGGTAATGATTTTCAAATTCATTTGTGTGGATGGATTTGCGTAAATCCGTTTCTCTTTGCAGCAGGTGCAGTGCTTTTTTGTGTAAGGTTTTATCGAAAATTTTATATTGGGCTTTACCGTTTTCTTTGGCGTGATACATTGCCGCATCGGCATCCCGGATGATGTTCTCAGCCTGGTCATAATCTTTGGTATTTAATACCACTCCAAAACTGGCCGGTGCAAAAACCTCTTTACCTTCAACCATAAAAGGTCGTTTCAATTCCTGCTGCAGCCGGTCGGCCACGCCGCTGGCGTATTCGCTATTTTCGATATCTTCCAGCAGGATGACAAATTCATCGCCGCCAAAGCGCGCCAGGATATCAATGTCTCGAAGAGACTCCTGTAACCGCATGGCAAAGGCGCCCAGGAGACTGTCGCCGACACTGTGGCCGAGACTGTCATTTACCAGTTTGAAGCGGTCGATGTCCAAATAAAGAACTGCAAAGTGATAATCATCACGACGCTTAGCGCGCTTAACCGCCATATTTAAGTGTTCCATAAACAAGGCGCGATTGGGTAAATTTGTGAGGGTATCATGGAAGGCCTGCTGATAGATTTGCCGCTCGGCTTCCTTGAGTTCGCTAATATCGGCCAGAGAGACCACATTTTTATCAGCGCCGGGGATTGTGGCAAAGGTGCACAGCATGTCTTTTTGATTATTGTCTTTATCCATGAATTTGCATTCGAAAATCGGAGTGATTTGACCCGGTTCAAACCGATCCGGATCAACTTCTTCGCTGCGTATTTTGCGTTGGCTCTTCTCATCAATAAAATGTAGCCAGGATTTCATATTTTCGATTTCATCTTTATTAAAGCCTGATATATTTACAAATTCGGAATTCGCCAGAGATATGGTCATATCGTTTTCAACGATGATCGTGGCCGCTCCGGTATTTTCAAAAATCGTTCGATATTTCATCTCAGATTCACGCAGCTCAGCGGTGCGCTCCCTGACCTTTAGTTCGAGGGTTTCATTGGCTTCCCGCAGCGCTTCTTTGGATTTATTGATATTGTTAATCAACAATTGGGTAAAAAGGCTGATGAGTATAATAATTCCGACAGTGATCAAAATGGTGAGATTCGGGCTGGCAAAAATGGTCTTTTCAAAATAATAATAGAAGAACGAAACCCCTGTTCCGATAATGATCAGGCCCATACTATCCAGATTGAAACGCCCCTTCTTATTCATCCCTTACCTCTTAAGGATTAGAATCCTTTTAACCATTTGATTTTTAATGATTTAATAGATTAATTAATCGTCTGGTTGCCCATAATGCCCAGTGGGCCGAATCAAGAGATATACCAGATATATATCGGTCATTTTTTATCAAAACTTAAGATCGCGACAGCCGATTTCGAACAGAATTCGATTTTGGGCAGGTTCATCATAAAGGCACTAAGGGAACAGCCAACAAATGCACTGCAGTGCATTTATCGGCCCATTGATGGGATGCATTTAAGATTTGGGTATGGCTGTGTTGTTTTTCAAAAGGGCGCCTGCTTGTCTATCCGATTTTCTGAAAGTCGGTTTCCTAGAAC
>JASFGM010000593.1:0-3171 GCA_050123755.1 Desulfobacterales bacterium | reverse complement strand
GGGAGATCTGTGCTGCCCCGGGGGCAGGGTGAGCCCGCGCCTGGATGCCGGTCTGGCAAAGCTTTTAAGATTGCCGATGTTGCCCTTAGCCCGTTGGCCGTTTTGGCCCGGCTGGCGCAAGAAACGGCCGCACGATGCGAGGTGGTTGCAGCTTATGCTTGCAACCGGTTTGCGTGAAAGCGTGGAGGAAATGCGCCTGAATCCCTTTGGTCTAAAATTTTTGGGTCCCTTACCGCCGCAGCATCTGGTCATGTTTCAACGGATTATCTTTCCGATGGCGATCTGGGTCACCCGGCAAAAACGGTTTTATCCAAACTGGGAAGTTGAAAAAATCGTTTCTATTCCGTTGCGTGATTTTTTTGATCCGGGCCAATACGCCCGCTATCGCTTGCGAATCGAGACCCCATCAACAGCTGAAAAAGTGGACACGTTTCCCTGCTTTAGATATGAAAAAGACGACGAAGCCGAGATCTTATGGGGCGCTACCTTTCGCATCACGATGGTTTTTTTAAACTGTGTCTTTGGTTTCTCACCTCCTGATTTTGATTCCCTTCCCGAGATCAGGGGTCATTTGAGCCGGACGTATTTGAATAACACCTGATTTGAGTTAACACTCAATTCAGGTGTTATTCCTTATCGGTCAATGGTTATTGGTTCTGGCAACTTAATCCTTGCCATTGCGCCATTCCTGATCACCTTCTGCAAAACGATCCAATCAGATGTCCATCCTTTAACAAATAACGAATAACAAATAACTTTCCATTTGACACATATAGAAGAATTCTATAATATACGAATAGAAGAATTTAAGAAAAGAAGAACAGGAGAATTATTTGTGCGCAAACTGGCGATCGCAATGGCCAAGGGAGGTGTGGGAAAAACCACTACGGCAGTGAATTTGGCCCATGGTTTGGCCCTATTGGGCAAACGGGTGTTGTTGGTCGATTGTGATACCCAGGGACAGGTCGCGAAATTTTTAGGGGTGAATCCGGAATTCGGACTGTATGAATTTATCACCCGGAAAGATAAAGACGGCAAGGCTGTTTCCCCCAACAGCACCCTTTATCGGTGCCGCAAAAATCTGTGGATTTTAGCCGGCGGTATTCGACTGGTTGAATTAAAAAACTGGCTGGGGGAGCAACCCAGGGATATCCGGCAGACCATCCTCGGAAATCAGCTGATTCCCCAAAAGGGATCACTTGATTTTTTGATATTTGACTGTGCACCGGGATGGGATGTTCTCAGTGTCAATATTCTAATGGCAGCAAACGAAGTGCTTTGCCCGGTTGCCCTGCAGGGCCCTTCGATGGAAGGCCTGAAAACATTCTTTAGATATCTGCAATCCGCGCAAAAATTAAATACCGATTTACGCCTGGACTATATTTTACCGACAATGTTTGATCGGCGTACGCGTCAGAGCCACCAAATTTTAAAACAGGTCCAAAAATACTTTGCCAGACAGATTTGTGATCCCATCGGTTATAATGTGCGCCTGTCTGAAGCGCCTTCCCATGGCCAAACGATTTTTGAATACGAAAGCCGTTCACGGGGAGCCATGGACTACCAAAAATTAATCCGGAGGGTTATTGGAAATGGCTGCCAATAAAAAAAAGACGCCTGATTTTTTTAAAGATGAGTCATTCGATCCCATTGAAGTGGCAACAGGACCAGGTAGACCCGGCGGTCCTGACAGATCTCAGGAACAGGAATCTGGAGGACCATCCCATAGCCATGCGGCCGGTACCGCAATAAAAAAACTGGCGGAAAGCCGGGCAGTTCATAAAAAGAAAGCCGGCTTTTACATTTCGGTTGAGCTCCTGAACCGCTTTGATCGCAAGTTTTACGAGTTGAAGCTGGCCGGTGCTGCAATTGAAAACAAATCCGCCTTGTTAGAACTGGCACTGGCGTTTGCTCTGGATGATCTGGATAAAGGGACTAAAAGCCGGGTATTAAAAAATATCTTATAGTAGAAAGAAGCTCAAGATGGAAACATTGATCAATTTAAAGCTTAAAAATATGGGGACGTCCGTCATATATTCACATTTGAGATTATTTGTGTTAAGGTAATCCCATGCCACGCAAAGCTCGCATAGACGCACCGGGTGCTCTGCATCACATCATAGTTCGCGGCATTGAGAAAAAAGCGATCTTCCGCGATGTGTTGGATCGAAAAGTTTTTTTAAAACGGTTGGGGGCGATTTTAATGGACACTGAAACCCGCTGTTATGGCTGGGTGTTGATGCGCAATCATGTTCATTTGCTGCTTAGGACCGGTTTGGCACCAATCGCCACAGTAATGCGGCGGTTGTTGACCGGCCATGCGGTCTTTTTTAATCGTCGTTACCGGCGTCATGGTCATTTGTTTCAAAATCGGTATAAATCGTTTTTATGTGAAGAACAACTTTATTTAAAAGAGCTGGTTCGTTATATTCATTTAAATCCGCTGCGAGCCAAAGTTGTAAAAGATTTAAATGAGTTAAAGCGTTATGCTTTTTGTGGTCATAGCGTACTGATGGGCAAGCGCAAAAACGATTGGCAAGATTGCCAGTATGTACTGAGGTTGTTTGGCGAATCAGTTTCTGCTGCGCGGCGTTCCTACGGGGTCTATATGGCCAAGGGTGTATCACAGGGACGTCGTTCGGATCTGGTTGGCGGAGGGTTGGTTCGCTCGGTGGGGGGCTGGTCAATTTTAAAAGGGCTGCGCGGCAGTGGGCTTCGTATCAAAGGAGATGAACGTATACTGGGCTCGTCGGATTTCGTGGAGCGGGTATTAAAAGAAGCCAATGAACAATTTGAACACCGCCTGCAACTGGATGCATCGGGCCCCGGATTAGATGAACTGATTGGAAAGGTGGCAGTCTTCTTTGATATATCTGTAGATGATTTAAAATCATCCAGCAAGAACAGGCGCATTGTTCAAGCGCGGGCAGTGCTGTGCTACTTAGCGGTGCGTAAATTAAGGTTTAGCTGTGCGGATGTGGCCCGCCGGATAAATATAAGCCCCAACACCGTCAGTGGGGCGGTAAGTCGGGGGCAGAAGATAGAAGATATAAAAAAGATTCAGAAGCAGTTATTAGGAATATAGCGGAGATAACAGACTTGGCCGCTGTTTGGGGAAATATAATGAATATGAGTATATGACGGACGTCCCTGATTACTGATTATACGCTG
>JASFGM010000592.1:0-3173 GCA_050123755.1 Desulfobacterales bacterium | reverse complement strand
TTTACGATCAGAATTTCGTCGCAACCCACACCTTTGGATTTGATGAATTTAAGGCCTATGTAACGGGCAATTCAGACAGAATTCCCAAAAATCCCGATTGGGCATCGCAGATAACGGGGGTACCGACCGAGGACATTATCCAATTGGCCCGGGACTACGCCACCTCAAAACCGGCGGCACTGTATGCCGGATGGGCACCCGGCCGCAGCGCCTTTGGCGAACAGTTTCATCGCGCGGCCATTACACTGGCAGCCATGACCGCCAATATAGGCGTGCCCGGCGGCCACGTTGCCGGCGGCACCGACCGCATGGAGTTGGGTGCTTTGGCTGAATCCTTCCCCGTGCCGCCGAAAGATAACCCGACGGTCCACGTAACTGAAATTTATGATGCCCTGTTGGAAGGGTCCTCCGGCGGCTTTCCTGCGGATATAAAAGTGCTCTATGTGGTGGGCTGCAATCTTTTGAATCAGTTCTTAAATGTCAACAAAGGTATCGCAGCGTTAAAAAAGCCTGAGTTTATCGTCGTTCACGAACTGTTTTTAACACCCACGGCCCGGTTTGCGGACCTTGTGCTGCCCATCACCCATTATCTGGAACAGGAAGATATCGGTCAACCCTGGCTGGGCGGCCCTTATTGCATCTACATGAACAAAGTAATTGATCCTTTGCCCGAAACGCGCTCGGATCTGGATATTTTCACAGACCTGGCGCAACGCCTGGGTGTCAACGGTTACAATGACCGGTCCAACCCGCAATGGCTAAAGGCGTTTTTGGACGCCACCCCGGATTTTCCCGACCCGCAAAAATTTAAGCAAATCGGCGTTCATCACGTGGAATTTAAAAGGCCCCGGGTGGCATTTAAAGATCAGATTCAAGATCCCCAGGCGTATCCGTTCGCGACCCCGTCGGGTAAAATCGAAATATTCAGTCACAAAATTGCGCAAATGAACCATCCCCGGATCCCGGCCATCCCCCATTACCTTGCGCCCTGGGAAGCACCGGGTGATGCGCTTTATGCAAAATACCCCCTGCAGCTGGTCAGCCCGCATGCCAAAACCCGGGTCAACTCCCAATTTGACAACATCCCCCCGCTCAAAGAAAAAGCCGATGATCGCCTCTGGTTAAATACGGCAGATGCCGCCGCCCGTGGTATTTCAGCCGGCGACCGGGTCATCGTTTATAATGCACGCGGCCGGCTGCGCACGACGGCAAAAGTCACCGATCGGATCATGCCCGGGGTCGCCAGTCTGGATGCCGGCGCCTGGTTTCGGCCGGATGATGACGGTGTCGATAACGGCGGCTGTGTCAACGTCCTCACCAAAGATTTGATGTCCCCCGCTGGCGCCTTTCCCAGCAATACCTGCCTGGTGCAGGTTGAACGCGATGGCCGATAAATCGTAATTAGTTATTTTAATACCGCAACAGCATCCGGAGTCACCTCAAGCCACTATCCCCAATGATAATAAACGGGGCCCAAAAGATCGGATGCGCATAACTCGCCACAAGCTTGCCACTGGCATCATCCATCAATCCAGGGCTGTCGATAAGTTGCAACATGGACTGACGGAGGGCCTGCGCTCGCGAAAATTCAGGGTTCTGCCTCTGATATCGAAATAATCCGGTGGTTAACTTCCCTGCTGAGGTCGTCTCCACTGGCCACATGCTCACCAGTAGCGCCCGGCTGCCGGCATAAAAAAATGCACGGCCGAGTCCTGAGACCGCCTCAGCGCCTTTACCTTCAGAAGCACCTGTATTGCATGCTGAAAGCACCACCCAATCGGAATTCAATTTCAACGTCATGATCTCACCCATCGTCAGTAAGCCGTCTTCTTTGCCACCCGTAACTGCTGGGGATGAAAGGGCAATTGCCGGTTGATCGAGTCCATCCAGATCACCGGGCACTAAGGCATGAGTGGCGAACGCGACTACCTGCCGATTCGAAAGATCCATGGTCTTAACCTGTTCTTCGGAGGCCTTTTCTCGTAAAAAAAGATCATGCTGTTGGTCGGCATTAAGGATTTGGGCGATCTTTTCGAGCTCTTCAGCAGTGTCCGGCAGACGTTGCAATGATTCCAGATGAATCGATGTGATTTTGGGGTCGTCAAGTCGGCCTGAGTCCGCAATCCGGATTCCTCGGAAATGAAGTCCGGTTCTGCCACTTTCAAAGGGTTGCGGCTCACTTGTTTGGGTTTGATTGTCCGATTCGATTTGGGCCGGGTTGAAAATCGAATCACCGAAACCGACAAATGCGCTATCCCGGGGTGTGGGCGCTGGCAGCTTGCGCAAGATCACTAAAGTGGCTGTCGAAGGCAGCCGGGTGATGGAAACCTTGCGGATCAGCCATGGTACAGTTTGATATTCATCAAATAACAACGCTTTGCTTTTTAAATCCGGTGTCGGGGCGGTGGGCAAAACGGCAAATGGCAGCTGGCCCAAGGGCCCGGGAGCAACGATCAATAAATGGTTGGCCGCTTGCCAACCATCAGCAACGGGTTGCAGCAACTGTGCGTATAAACTTTGAGCCAAAGCCAGATCGAATTCAGGAATGTTGCCGAAGGTAGACGCATTGGGATCCAGCGCCCGACGCAGCTTTTCGGCCATATTTTGGAGTTTTTGTCTTCCGAGCTCAACCCGCGCGAAAACATGCGCGCCGTTCTGAGGAAGGGCCCAAACATAGGTACGGTCTAATGCAGGATAGATAAATACCAGCGCTTCGCTCACCTTCAGGTAACTCTGGACCTCGGAGATGGTTACAGGATCAGGTGCGGTGAAGTCGGCGTACTTCGGAAAGCGTGCAGCAATTTCTGTCTGCAGTGAATTACGAGCCGCTGTCAGAATGAAGAGCTTTTGCTTCAAACCCGCGACCACGTGTGGCAGCCGCTGGTCTTCCGGAGCGGACATGTTTTCCGCCAGCGCCGCTTGCAACATTTTAATTTGCTGACTGGCATCCTGTCCTTTGCGAATTAGATCGGACAGCTCAGGGTCATGGGCGGCAACCCTGGCGCTGCTGGCAACGATTGCACTTCTGACGGATCTACCACTGATCGCATCCGCCAGCCTGAATATTTCGGCGGCTGGATTTATTTCGAAATCTTGCCCGCGACCTTCCTCGGCCCATTCGGCCAAAAGCTTCATGTAGGCTTCGATTATGGTTTTCAGTTGGCTGTGTTTAG
>JASFGM010000591.1:0-3175 GCA_050123755.1 Desulfobacterales bacterium | reverse complement strand
CGTCTGGCAAAAACAAAAAAACCGGGCCACCGCTTCCAGGCAACCCGGTTTTTACGACTTTCTCAGGCAACCCGGCGATCCCGCTTGAAAAGGTGTTACGGGACCCGTGGCTTTCCGTCCCCCGATTACTCGGGGTTTGGCTTTTTCACGAGTGAATTCTAGTTTTGACGCGCTGGTATTTTGCGAATCGATCCGTAAACGTGCAAAAAACAGGCCTAAATCTGCATATCCTTTATTATCAAATGATTTTAATTATTTAGATATATCTAACAACCCAATTCCAACGATCATCTGCCGAATATTGTCAGATTTTTTGACAAAGATTGGATAAATTCAAACTGGACGGCCAAAATGATTCCAACAAATTATCTCTCAAGAATATCGAAATAATGCATTATCTTATTAAAGCCACAGAAAAAAATGCCGATAAAAAACATATACCTGGTGTATAAAATTCACCATAACCCTCCCATTCAATAATACATAATGAGAAGATTGCGAAAAAACGGCGAGGCCCATGTTTAAATTAATTCAAAAAACCAATCCTGGAAATTTTTACGAAACCCAGAAAGAGAATTTTCTGGTCGGAAAATCTAAGCAATGTGAAATTGTTATTGGAGATCCTCATATTTCAGATGTTCAGGCCAAGGTGAGAACAACAAACAACAGGTATTTCATTAAAAATGTGGGACAGGATCCAATCTGCGTAAATGGTCAAAAAACCGGGGGAAAGTTTTTAAATAATGGAGATGAAATTGCGATGGGAAAAACCAGATTTCTCATCCAGCTTTCCAATAAGAATCACCAACCTCCTCAACAAACTTCGATTGAGGCAAAAACGATGGTGTTGGACGCACCGTCTGAAGAAACACTTGGGCCCCGATTGGTGTGCACCACCCCTTCCGGCAAAAGCAGGGTCATCCCCCTTAATATCAAAAAACTCATCATTGGGCGATCAAATGAAGCCACTCTGAAGTTGTTTCATCCTTCGATTTCCCGCAAACATTGCGTTATTGAAAAGCAAAAGGTCGGTTTTGTGGCCAGAAACATCAGCACAACCAATCCCCTTTATCTAAATGACCAACCCATAACTGAAAGACGTCTTTTTTCGGGAGATCAACTCCGGATGGGTACGTTTTCAATCACCTTCATTTCTGACAGAGCGGGCGACACCCGTCAGGCGACGCAAAAAATAATCACCAAAACAACACGGTCAAACCGGGGGATTTGGCTGGCCGCAATGCTGATCATCACTTTTTCAGGATACCTGTCCTATGTCCATGTCTATACACCGTGGGAAAACCAGCGAAAGCTTGCTGAAGTTGCAAACCAGATCGAGCTGGGTGATTACCTGCCGGCGAGAGATAACCTAAAACAGCTGCTGCATACCGATCTTTCTTCTGAAAATTCCCAGACTGCCAAGGAGATGCTTGCACAAATTACCCTGGCGATCACACAGCAAAAAGCTGAAAAAGGGGATGTAGATGCGGCCAAAGTATTCTTAAAAAAATATCTGGCAGTGCACGGGCACGGAAAAGAAGCCGAAGCCCTTTGGGACCGTTTAGATTATTATCGCTTAACGCTTGGCGAACAGCTGGAATCGACAAATCAGCACCAATCCGCCCTAAGGGAGTATTCGTCCATTCGCGAGGACAGCCTGTATTTCGAAGAAGCCCAGAAAGCCATTCGCCGAATTTGGCTGGCTTACCAGCAAAAAAACCGTCAGAAGCAAGATGTCGCTCAACTTCTCAAAGAAGCTGAGACGCATTTTCTTGCAAAACGCTACCTTACTCCGGTCAACAAAAACGCCTATGCAGTTTACCAAGTCGTACTTTCGCTGGATCCCAAACATAAATTGGCGCTTCAACGCATTAGGCAGATCAAGGCATTTTACCGCGAAAACGGAGAAGGTTATTTTAAAAAGGGATCCTGGCCCAAAGCACTTTATTATTTTGAACGCTACAGTATCATCGATCCCGGGTCTAAGGAGATTAAAGCAAAAATAAGTGTTTGTCGTCAAAAAATGGTTTCAGCCAAAGAAGATGGCCGTATAGACAAGCCCGCTAAAAATGAAAAAAATGAAAAGCGCGAAGAGATCCAGCGCCTTCTGGAAGAATCCGGAACCGAAAGTTCCAGGATTATGAAGTATTTATTTGAGGATCAGGAAGGTGAAAAAAAATCCGACACCCCCTGGTAATACGACCAAATTTAATAAACACTTGGCACAGACTAACTTACCGAAATCCCATGAAAATAAAAAATAGCGGCCTTACAATATTAATCACTTTGTGTTTGACATTTGCAACGACCTCCTGCGCCATAAAGAAAATGCTCTTGGGGCCTCCGGAGCCCACCGTTCTTGAGGAGCAACAACTCCCGCACAAAGTCGCCATAATTCCGTTTGTCAATAAAACATCGAATCCCGAAGCCAGCAGCATCGTCCGCAAAATGTTCTACAATTTTTTTAGCTCCCTAAACTACCTGGATCTCGAGCCTTTTGTAATTGACGACAACTTGAAGAGAAATAATCTTTACCAGTCAATTGTCGCCGGCGAAACGGTCTCGGCAACGCAACTGGGGCAACTGCTGGGCGTGGATGCCGTTATATTTGGAGAAGTTCTCAATTTAGGCAAAACGTATGCATTGGTGTATTCTGACAATGCTGCCGCCCTCAAAGCAAAAATGGTTCGCTGCAACTCCGAGCAGGTGATCTGGGAACTCGAGCATAGCATTCGTCTGCAAGAAGGAGAGGTGCCGTTAAGTCTTACCGGTTTGGCCGCAGCTATTGTCAAAACGGCCATCAGTCATCAACAGGCTTCTCACCTTCAGGCAGCAGCCGACTTATGTATGCAAATGATCGCCACCATTCCGAATCCTGAGGCCGTGACCGAACCGCCACCTAAAATCCAGGCATTGGTACACAACGGGAGCGGTAAACTGCTGCGACCCGGAGATCGGATAAAAGTGGCTTTGATCGGTGAAAAAAACCAAACTGCCGCCTGGAGCATCCCCCCGTTGATCGAAAATCTACCCTTGAAAGAAAAAGAAGCGGGAGTCTACGTAGGGGCTTATCGTATCCGGCCGAAAGATCGGCTACCCCACGGACGCATTGTCGGGTATCTCCGATCCAGTAAAGGTACCGGAAGCCAATGGGTGGACACACTGGGCCCCATAA
>JASFGM010000590.1:0-3178 GCA_050123755.1 Desulfobacterales bacterium | reverse complement strand
CAGAGCCAGGTATTCCTTTTTAATTTGACGGGATTTAAATTGCCGGGACAGATGGCGGTGGGCAGCATCGTTTTTGGCAACAATCATCGTACCCGATGTATCTTTATCCAGGCGGTGAACGATACCCGGTCGAAGCTCACCGCCAATTCCACCAATATCGGGGCAATGATAAAGCAGGCCGTTGACCAGGGTCCCGCTAAAATGCCCCGGCGCCGGATGCACCACCAGCCCCGGTTGTTTGTTGACCACAATGATATGGTCATCTTCATACAGGATATCAATCGGGATGGGTTCCGGCTTAAATTTAACGGGAACAGGCGGAACCGGCGGTGGGACCACGCCGGATATCTTTTGGCCGGATTTTACCCGATAACCGGGTTTTTTAGGTTGGCCATCCACCTGGATGTGTTCAGCGACAATCAGGCCGGCAACAAATGTTCGCGTACAATCCGAAAGCAGCGAAGCCACCAACACATCCAGTCTTTTATCTTCATCGGATGGTTTGACTCGAATGCTAAAGGCACCTTTGGCAGGCATGGATATGAACAATGCAGGGTGGGTTAGTTTTCAGCTTGGTCTGCAACAAAAAGTGACTCGATCTCAGATATGATGGTATCTTCGTCGGTTTTTTTGGCCGTCGAGAGCTCTCTTACTAAAAGAATCTGAGCGGTGTCATAAAGCTTGCGTTCACCAAACGATAAATCTTTGTTGAGTTTGAGCAGGAACAGGTCCCTAAATACCTCGGCAACATCATAAAGTGAGCCGGTTTTAATTTTATCCATATATTCGCGATAGCGGCGATTCCAGGTCTGGTTGTCGGCTATCCCTTCTTTCCTGGATTTCATCACCGCATACACTTTGGGTACCTCTTTTTTATTGATAACGTCTCTTAATCCCACAGAATCAACATTATTGGTGGGTATCATGATCGTCATGCCGTTTTCAATGACCTTCATGATATAAAAATCGTGTTTTTCTCCGTTGACAACACGGCTTTCGATCGCCATGATCTCTCCGACGCCATGGGCCGGATAGACGGCAAGGTCCCCCACTTGAAAGGTGCGCATCTTTAATTTATTTGATTTTCCGCTTTCTTTGGCCTTTTTTTCTATCATATTTCCACCGGTAATCCTTAATTTATAAAAAACTATCTCAAATTTGAGACAGCTGTTCTGCATACGGCGAAATTTCACCATTTCTAATAAATTTCATAGCATACCTTTCGCCAACAATCAATTAAAAAAGGGTTGACGCCGACCGGCGCCAACCCTTTTCGTTTAAGACCTAGGTACCTTCTGTTAAAGTAAAAACGGCACGAGCAACAACGCCACGACATTGAGGATCTTAATCATCGGATTCACAGCAGGTCCGGCAGTGTCTTTATAAGGATCGCCGACGGTGTCGCCGGTAACCGCCGCCTTATGCGCGTCGCTGCCTTTGCCGCCCAGGTGGCCGTCTTCGATGTACTTTTTGGCATTGTCCCAGGCTGCTCCACCGGTGGTCATCGAAATAGCAACAAAGACGCCGGTAATAATACTGCCGATCAGCAGACCGCCCAGCGCAATTTTGCCCAGCAGAAAACCGACCAGCACCGGGGCGATGACCGGCAGCAGGGCCGGAACGAGCATCTCTTTTAAAGCGAACTTGGTGACGATGTCGACGCATGCGCCGTAATTCGGTTTGGCAGTGCCTTCCATAATACCGGGAATTTCACGGAATTGGCGCCTGACCTCATCCACGACGGCTCCGCCGGCTTTGCCCACGGCCTTCATGGCAATCGAGGCAAAAAGATACGGCAAAAGCCCGCCGATAAACAGGCCGATGATCACCTTGACATTGCTCAGGTCAAAGCTCATCTCCCCGCTGCCGCCATGCAGCTTAAATTCTTGGGTGTAGGCCGCAAACAGTACCAGAGCAGCCAGACCGGCGGAACCGATGGCATACCCTTTGGTCACCGCCTTGGTGGTATTTCCGACCGCATCCAGCGGATCGGTGACGGCACGCACACTTTCATCCATTTCCGCCATTTCAGCAATACCACCGGCGTTGTCCGTAATCGGGCCGTAGGCATCGATGGCGATCACCATCCCGGTCATCGAGAGCATGGACATGGCTGCCATGGCGATACCGTATAGCCCGGCAAAATAATAGGCAAGACCGATAGCGGCACAGATGGCCAGCACCGGCGCGGCGGTGGACTGCATGCTGACCCCGAGACCGGCAATAATATTCGTGCCGTGTCCGGTGGTTGACGCATTGGCCACGGCCTTTACCGGTCCGTAAATCCCGGTATAGTATTCCGTGATGATAACGATCAAAACGGTGAGCACCAGACCCACCAGGGTGGAATAGTAGATCGATAGCATTGGAATTTCAGGAATTCCGCCCATCAACTGCCGGGTGGCAAAGAAAAAGGCAATCCCCGCCAGGATGGCAGAGCCGAACATCCCTTTGTAAAGGGCCCCCATGATATACTCGCTTGCGCCCAGTCTGACAAAAAAAACGGCGATCATGGATGCAACGATCGAGATGGCGCCCAGCACCAGCGGAAATTCCGTAGCAATGCCAACCTGCGGAAAAATAAGGTTGCCCAGAAGCATGGCCGCAACCGCGGTGACGGCGTAAGTTTCGAAAAGGTCGGCCGCCATACCGGCACAGTCGCCCACATTATCACCGACATTATCGGCAATGGTGGCCGGGTTTCTGGGATCGTCTTCGGGGATTCCGGCTTCGACCTTCCCGACCAGGTCCGCTCCGACATCGGCCCCTTTGGTAAAGATTCCGCCGCCGAGACGCGCAAAGATAGAAATAAGGCTGCCACCAAAACCGAGGGCCACCAGCGCGATGACCGCATCCCTGCTCGAGGTGCCCATCGAGATTAAAATCGTATAGTAGCCGGCAACAGATGTAAGGGCCAGGCCCGCGACAATCATTCCGGTTACCGAACCGCCTTTAAAGGCCATGGACAGGCCTTTGGACAGGCCCCCCTTGGCAGCTTCGGCTGTGCGCACGTTGGCCAAAACGGACACGCGCATGCCGATATATCCCGCCAGAAATGAGGCAACGGCCCCGAGCAAGAAACCGAGAGCGGTTTTTACGCCCAGCGCAAAAATGATGATAACGAAAATTATCGCACCGGCAATTCCCATGCTCTTCAGCTGCCGATTCAGATAGGCGA
>JASFGM010000589.1:0-3186 GCA_050123755.1 Desulfobacterales bacterium | reverse complement strand
GGTGCCATGGCGGCAATGTCAGCGGCCATTGTAATCATTACGCCGGCAGAAGCCGCCCTGGCGCCGGAAGGTGACACAAAGACAACCACAGGCACTTTACTACCCAGGATGCTCTGGATAATCCTGCGCATGGATTCAGCCAGCCCTCCGGGCGTATCCAGCTCAATGATGAGGCAGGCGGCGCCTTCTTTTTCTGCTGTTTCGATGCCGTCTTTAACAAACTCGGCCACACCCGGACTGATCGCGTCGGACACTTTGATAATGTAAATATCATTTTTAGCGGCCCCGCCGGTATGCGAAAGAAACAGAATAAAAAACGCGAATAACGCTACGGTCACGAGTTTAGACTTCATATGGATATTCCTTCATCAACATTTTCATATCATCCCACACATCACGCTTTTTTTCGGGATTTCGGAGAAGATAAGCGGGATGGTAGGTCGCAATAACCTTTATTCCTTTATAATGATGAATACGGCCCCTTAGCTGCGATATCGGTTCGGCAGTATTCAGAAGCGTTTGAGCGGCAACTGCTCCAAGAGCACATATATAGTCAGGTTGGATTGCAGCAATCTGTCGCTCCACAAAAGCAAAACAGGTATTGATTTCATCCGTTTCCGGGTTACGGTTTCCCGGAGGCCGGCATTTGACAATGTTGCAAATGTAAGTCTGCTTGCGGGTCAGTTTGATCGCTTCGATAATTTTTGTGAGCAACTGCCCGGCCGGACCGACAAACGGCTCGCCCTGCCGGTCCTCTTCAAAACCGGGACCCTCCCCTATAAAAACAAGTTTGGCCTTTGGGCTGCCGGAGCCGAAAACAATATTTTTGCGATGCCTCGCGAGCCCGCAGCGTTGACAGTCGCCCAGGTCCGAACGAATCTCCTTTAAAGTCTCGGGCAGGGACTGAAGCGCAGCGCCCCAGTCTGCCATTTTTTCAAGACGGCTGCGGCTGCAGTCAAATCCCCGATGACCTTTCTCCGCAAAATATTGAAGGGTGTATTTTAACTCATCGATCGCCTTAATTATTTGAGATCTTGATGTCACTACAAACAGTTGTTATGCGTCTTTTGTGGTTTGTGGAGCTGCTGTTGAGTTCAGCATCTTAGCGACAATTCGATCAAACAGTATGTGGGCAACCTCCAGTTTTTCCATTGTGGGCAATTGCTCTCTGGTGCCGTCTTTAAAGAAAAGGGTAACATTATTGGTATCGGACGCAAAACCGGAATCCGACGTGCCCACCAGATTGCCGGCAATGATATCCAGGTTTTTGTCAACCAGCTTTCGGGTCGCGCTCTTTTCAAGTTCTTCGGTTTCGGCCGCAAATCCCACCAGAAGCTGATGTTTCTTTTTCTGGCCCAGTACCTTCAAAATATCCTGGTTTTGCTGCAGCCGCAAAACCAATTCATTTCTATTTTTTTTAATCTTATGGGCCTGGATTTCTTGCGGTCGATAATCAGAAACTGCTGCGGTTTTGATAATCACATCCGCAGCTCCCATATGCTCAAACACGGCGTCTGCCATCTCATCAGCAGTGCGAACTCTGATAGTGGTCACATTCATCGGATCAGGCAAACGCGTCGGCCCTGAAATCAGGATAACTTCAGCTCCCCTGTACTCGGCTGCCCTGGCGACGGCAAAGCCCATCTTTCCCGAAGAGGGATTGCTGATGAATCTCACCGGATCGATCGGTTCGATGGTAGGGCCGGCGGTAACAAGTATTTTTTTCCCAGATAGATCTTTGGGTGACAAGCACGCCAGAAATCGATCAAAAATTTCTTCCGGCTCGGGGAGTCGGCCCGGGCCGGTGGTGCCGCAGGCAAGCTGGCCGGATCCGGGCTCAATCACAACATACCCATCGGACCTGAGCGTGTCAAGATTTCGCTGAACCGCTTGGTTTTCGTACATATGGGTATTCATAGACGGACAAAGAACAACCGGCGATGTGACCGCCAGCATAAAGGTGCTCAAAGGATCATCGGCGATTCCGTTTGCCAGTTTTCCAATCATATTTGCCGTGGCCGGTGCAATAATGACCCCATCCGCCTCCCGGGCCCAGTCAATGTGCCGAAAAGAGGCCTCACTGCCGTCTTGAAACATATCTTTGAAAACCGGCTGACCCGATAGGGCCTCAAAAGTAAGTGCGCCGACGAACCATTGGGCACTTTGGGTCATGACCACCCGCACCTCAGCATCCGCCTTTTTTAAAAGCCTTAGAAGCTCTATACTTTTGTAGGCCGCAATACCGCCACAAACAGCCAGAATAACTTTTTTATTTTTGATTGCGTTTTTCATGGTCGTTTTACATTTCACATAGAACGGCTTTACGCAAGTTGGGTGCCGATTATTTCAAAAGACCTGTCTGGGTGTCTTTAGCCGTGGGGGCAACCCAAATCTCAACATACGTATTAAAGGCCTCGTCGGTAATGTTCATCACGCACCAGCGATGGGCTTTTTGAAAAAGCAGCATGGTTCGCTCTGACTTAAATGAACTGATGATATTCCAATTATCTTTAGCCATATTCGTTTCAAAAAAAGAAATCAGCGAGCTGGTTTCAATTCGGCCTTTTAAAACCAGGACACCCGCAGAAAAACCGCTCGTTTGGTAAATAAAAGATGATTTTTTATCAACTTTCAGCTCTTTGGGAACCAGAACATCGCCGAAATCATAGTATAGCGCCGCGACACCGCTGCTGGTTTTCGATGCGGGTGCCGTGGCTTTGTCATTCTTTTTTGAGAGTGACGAACAGCTGCCTGCTGAAAATAAAACTGCTATCATAAAAATTAAACTGACCCGATACAGCCTTCTGTGCGCATCCGTAAATACCATTTGACCTCCTTATTAAACTGTCGATCCCCAAAAATTGTTTGATCATATAGAAAATTTAATTGGATATGGTGTCGCCTCGTCACCGGCTCTATATTAATCTAATTCGGTTTGCGCAAGATACCGGGCATAGGTCTTTTTTATACCGTCCCGCAAGCTAATCCTGGGTTGCCACCCCAGCTGCATAAGCCTGGATATATCCAGCAGTTTACGCGGGGTGCCGTCGGGCATAGAGAAATTCCAGCTGACAGCACCTTCATAGCCGACAACTGCTTGAATGATCTCGGCCAGCTCGCGAATACGAATATCTTTGCCGCTGCCCACATTAATATGAGACACGCGGTTTTGATGGCTTAGATCGT
>JASFGM010000588.1:0-3195 GCA_050123755.1 Desulfobacterales bacterium | reverse complement strand
CGGATTCGCCCGCCAGCTTGACCGGTGTGGCCCAGGCAGTGCCGGTGGTATTGGTGGACTTGACCAAAAATATTTCATAGTCAGTTCCAACATAGTCCATAAAAGCGACATACCAGTAGCCGTCTGCGTCCCGCACCACCTTGCGCTGGTGCGGAAAGCCGATCGCATAATCGCCGTCGGTGTGGTTCAAAGTGAGGATCGTGGTGGCCGCGTCCGCGGCGGATGGCATGGCAACGGAAAGTGCGAGTGTCAGAATAAAAAAAAGCAGATAGGCCCTTTTGGTTAAATTGGACTGGAAAGGTGACAGCTTGCATCTCCTTATGAATTGGTTATTTCCAATAATGCGCATAACGTTTTCATTTCGAAATATGAGAAAAGGCAATCCGCTGGGGATCCTGTCTATTTTGAGCAAAATATATGCCACGAATTTCTGTTCAATTAGGACTGTAACTGATTAATTTCAAAAAATATTCAAATTGGACTTCAATGCCAAAAAGACAAATTTTCCCCATCCAAATTAACACGAGGCGGAAAAATGTACCCCAATTTTTTGTTATGATTTCAGTGCATTCAAAGGTTGTATAATTTTGATTGCTTGCGGACCACCTGCCTAAGACAGTTATCGGCAATTTGCGCAAAAAATTGAGGGGTTTAATCGATGAAAAACAGCTGTTTTGTAACGACAATTCTTGGATAATATTAGGGGTAAAACTGTTAAAAAAATTAATAGCTCTCTAAAAGGGTTTAATAGGAAATGGACAACAGACGGGAGTGAGAGGACCCAGGAAATTCAGACTGGATTCCGCCCATAAAGGCTTTGCGGTAATGTCATTAAGTTATTGCGATTTGCCACCAGTTGCCTTCGCTCAGGCGGTGCCCCGCAAATGCGGGACTCCACATCTTATACAATGGATCGTCGTGTTCAGCGAGATGGGGCGATCGCAAAGATCGGGGCAATCTAATCTGTGTATAATTTATGCCTTCTGAAAAATGCTGCCCCCCCACAATCTGTCCAGAAATATATTCCATGGCAATATCTCAATACCATCTGCAGTTTTTCTGGGCTTTGGATCCATCGAAACCACGATGTAATGTCGGGCGACATATTCTTCCTTAAACGCTCTAATTCCTTTTAAGTGGCGGTTGCCAACCATGGAAGCCGACTTCACTTCCACAGCGAGCTCATGATCACCTAAAACAAAATCAACTTCATATCCGGAAGCCGTTTTCCAATATGCTATCGTGTAATTTAATTCTGAATAACTTGAATGCGCCAGTATATCCATGTAAATAAAATGTTCCAGCGCTCTGCCAAAAAGCTCCGATCCTTTTTCAACTCTTCCGCGGCGTGTCAAATGAGCAACAATGGCAATATCGAAAAAATAAAATTTTGGCGCACCAATAAGTCGCCGTTTAGCACGCTTCCGAAAAGCCGGTAGTTGTTTGCCGATAAGCGTATCTTCTAAAATCTGAAAATATTCTTTGACCGTTGGTGCACTTACACCGCACTCCGATGCGATATTTCGATAATTCATCAATTCTCCGTTGGTCAATGCGGCGATTTTAAGAAATCTGCCAAAAGCCGGAACATTTCGGGTAAGTGCTTCAGCCGCTATCTCTTCTTTGAGATAGTCCCCGACATAAGATTCAATGCGTCGTTTCGGATGTGGCTTCTGATAGTGCCGGGGCAAAAGACCGGCGTTTAACGCCCTTGAAAGCGAAAAATCAGGAATTTCAGGGTAAACGAGGGGGTGGAGTTCATAGCGTATGGCTCTTCCTCCAAGCAGATTCGCCTGACCTCTTTTAACCTTTCGGGCACTTGAGCCGCACAGAATGAACCGGATACCGGCATTCTCGATGAGCCAGTGGACTTCATCAAGCAATGCCGGAATCTTTTGGACCTCATCAATGATAACAGGCAGTTTTTTTTCTAAAGAAGCTTTGTTTTCCGCCAGGCATTCTTCCCTGATCAGACCGGGATTTGTTAATAGACGATGATATTCATTAGAGAGTAAAAGGTCATAGCGTTTCGCCTTTGGAAAAAGCGTTTTTAGCAGAGTACTCTTACCAGTTTGCCGGGGTCCCCACAGAAAACAAGTTTCTGTTTCACTCAATGGTAAAGTTAAGATTCGTTCATACATGATAATATAAATATATTATTTAGATTATCATGTCAATCGGTAAGTGGGCCCATGTAAAACGAGCCCTGGATGGTAACTGTTTTTAGAGACTATTAATGTTTTAATATAGGGGAAGTTAAAAGGCTCAGGGTTTAGCGTTCAAAGGTTCCTTTTTTTAGGGTGGGTTTATTGGTTTGATTGGTTTTATTGCTTAAGATGGGATTCGCTATCAACTTCTGGGTGTCCTTCCCAAGTCTTCAAGGCTCAAAGAGCCGCTCCTCAAACGACTTGTTCGGTCGTCTTGTCCCGTCGTAGCTCGTAGAGCGAAGCCTAAAGTGCTCTTAAAGCGCATCGCTCCTGCTAACTCAGCCCTATTTTTCAAACCTCAGTCCTCAGCACTCAGCCTGCGCGGCGTAGCTCGCCAGAGCGAAGACGGATCCTCGTCCTGAACCTTTGAACCCTTTGACATAAAGCTAACCCGACAGTAAGCAACACAACAAGCCAAAGCCCCTGTTTGGACACTGACTGACTGACCGTATCGATAAAACAGCCGCCACCGCCACTGCCCGAAGATGACCCCATCGCAGCCGGGCTGATGCCCAGAGACGGCGCACTTTCATCCCCATCGTCATCTTGTGAACTCACCGCATAATATGTGCTGCCCCCGCCGGCAGCAGAAACGGCCCCCACCACAGTGCCGCCGGTATCGATAAACTCGGTGCCGGTGACAAGCTCTGTGTTGATCTTGCTGTAAGGACCCGCAGGGGAGCCGGCGCGATAGATGTTGTAGCCGGCCACAGCGTTGCCGTTGCTGTCTAAAGCCGCATTCCAGCTGATGCGCACACCGTTGTCCTGCCGAACCGCGGTGACCCCGGTGGGCATGCGCGGCAGCGGGATCTTTAGGGCGGTGGCCGGATCTCCAAAAAGTAAAAACGTCTGTGAGATCTTTTCATACTCTGCACTGCCGTTGGCTAACAGCACCTGTTTGGCTGACAGGATCGCCGGGCCTAACTCGCGGATGTCATCGGTGAAAAAGGCCTCAAATAGCGCGGTGTTTAAAATATGTTGCCCTGCG
>JASFGM010000587.1:0-3197 GCA_050123755.1 Desulfobacterales bacterium | reverse complement strand
AAAAGTGGCATTTAAAAATGTTCCCAGGCGATCAAATAAACGCTGCCAGTTTTCGTTATGCTCAAGGGTGACCACATCTTCCAAAAAAGTAACAATATCGGCCATTTTCTCTTTGGGAAGATAGGCCCTGGCCCCCAGTTCGAGGGATTTTTTAAGTGACTCCACGCTGAACGCATGGGCGGTCAGCATGACGGCATCAATTTTTTTGGCAACACAGAGCGCCAGCAGTTCAAAACCATTAACCCCCATGATATCCAAAATCGCCAGATCCGGGCTGTTGTTATTTAAGTACACAACGGCGTCTTCATACCTTGTTTTGGTGATGACCTGACACATGTCCAGCAGTTCCGCCAATGTTTCAAGCACATCGGGTTCATCATCAACGGCCAGGATCATCTTATCTTTCAAAGGACTTTCGGTACTCATGGTAATACCTCCTTTTTTCAAATAAATCACAAGTTATGTTTGGCCCACATAGAGTTGTGCCACTGGTTACTCGCTTCTGGCTTCTTGTTGCTGGCTGCTGGTCACTAAGTCGAAAATTATAGGGATGAATCGCAGATTTTGCAACCCGGGTGCCTATAACCGCAAATTAGCATCGCAGGTCTATGCAAGAGACCAGCTGCCAGAGTCCAGCCGCCAGTAGCAAGTGACCAGTGGCCAGTAGCCAGAAAAGGAAAAATCAAACCGCCATTAGATCCTGGTGGTCAAGCAGTTTCAAATGGGCCGCGATGGAGGTCACGACAATGGGAACCAGGGGGATTTCCGCAAAACCCAGACGTTTTAAAACCCGGGCACTGAGGTCCTTCGGGTCTAAAGCATCGGATCCGGAAGTATCGGCCAAAACCGCATCGTGGATCTGTTGAAACCATTGCAATCCTTGATCCATTGATGGATAGACACCGGCGCCGAATTGGGGATCATCCCAGGAAGCGATCAGGATCTCCAGCCCTTTAATCTCTTTTAATTTTTTGATGGACGCAATTGAAATCGCCACATCTTCATAAATCGGTACGGTGCCTGATTTGGGAACTGCATCTCCGGTGAACAAGGCCCTGTCTTTGTTATACAAAAGAGAGATAGAGCCTTTTGAATGACCGGGAGTGTGGAATACGTCAAGTGTTTGGCCGTCACCGAGATCCAGATGATCGCCGTCTTTTAAATCCTGATCGACTTCAAGCGAACCCCCGACCAGGTCATAAAAATTTCCGATCGGTCTTTCCTCATACTGGCGGTCCACATTTTCGATCCAGGGTTTGGCATCGATATGCGCGGCAACTTTACATCCGGTTTGTATTTTAATCGCCCGGCCAGCGCCGATATGGTCCGGATGCGAATGTGTAAAAACGAAGTTGGCAACCTCCCGGGGGTCCCGGCCGGCCTGTTTGATATAGTCGAAAATAATCGCCTCGGAGCCGGCAACGCCCCCGTCAATCAGGCATATTTGGTCACCAAAGATCAGATAGGCAAAGACAAACCGGTCCACCGTTTTGTCCGGACCCATCCGCAGTTTAAACGGTATTTTTAAGGCATGGATACTTTCGGTTACTTGCATTTTTGTGCGCCTCCAAAAAATTGTTCTGATCCTATTTTGATAACAATTTTATACCGACCACAAGGCAGGCCAGCCCTCCGATGCGATACAGATCGATCGGGTTTTTCGTAATCCCGAGCATACCGGTTTGATCAATAATTAACGCTGCCGCCATCTGGCCCGTTAAAACAGAGGTTATCATTACAGCCGCCCCGATTTTGGGTACCACAAAAAGGGCGGTCGTAACAAAAAAGGCGCCCAGCAATCCGCCAATCCATAAATAGGGCGGTGCATCGACAATTTTTAAAATGCTGCCGTTTCCGGCGACCAGGGACACCACCAGCAGAGACAGGGCGCCCACACTGAATGAAATACATGAACTTTCAAAAACACCGACGAACTTGCCTAAAGCGGCATTGACCGGTGCCTGGAAGCCGTTGCTCATCCCGGCAAAGATCGCAAGAATAATCAGGCCTAATTTTTCCATAATTCCGTCCCCCGTTTAAATTTGATCGGTTTGCATTCAATCAACAGGCTGCTCATATGAGCAATGGGTGCAATTTTGTATTGACAAATTAATCAATACAATAAAAAGTAACTCACTGCAAGTTCGCAATTTTTCGATGAAATTGACACCTCAAATTTCGTTAAGTTATTCGTGACAAAAATCACAACAAAGCGAAAACTGCATATATGATGAAAGGAGATCCAGGCCATGGCAATTCCGGATAAAATGAAGGCCGTTGTGCTGATGGGCAAAAATCAATTAGAGGTCAAAGAGATGCCCACCCCGCGGCCGGGGCCGCTTGACGTTTTGGTCAAAGTCGAAGCCACCGCCGTATGCGGCAGCGATGTAAGCCTCATCGAGGAACCCTGGGACGCACAGCCGCCCTATGGATCCTTTATTATCGGCCACGAATATGCCGGGACCATCGCTGCGGTGGGCGACAGCGTAGACGAGTTGCAGGTCGGAGATCGGGTTGCGGTTGAGGCCAGCCTGGGATGTGGTCGCTGCCGAAACTGCCGGCTGGGAAACTATACCGCCTGTCTGAATTACGGCAATCTCAAAAGAGGCCATCGCGCCAATGGCTTTACCACCAATGGCGGTTTTGCCCAGTACGCGTTGAACCACATCAATACCGTGTACAAGATTCCGGATCGTATTGAGTTCAACGAAGCCGCCCTGATCACCAATTTAGGCTGCGTGCTTTACGGCTTTCAAACCACCGGCGGTTATGTGGTGGGAGACAATGTGGCCGTGATCGGACCGGGTCCGCTGGGCCTGGTATCGGTGGGCGTGGCCCGGGCCCTGTGTGCCAAAAAAATATTTTTATCCGGAACCCGTGACAGTCGTCTCGAGATGGGCAAAAAAATGGGGGCCGACCGACTGATTCATGTCAAAAATGAGGATGCCGTGCAAGTTGTGCGGGATGAGACCGATGGGATCGGCGCCGATTTGGTGATTGAATCATCCGGTTCAGATCAGGGCATCCAAACCGCCATCGAGATGTCAAAACGCATGGGCAAAATTTTGTTGGTCGGATATCCCGAAAAGCCGGTCTCGGCCAATTTTTCGATGATGGGCTCGCGCAATATCCATATTTTTTCGATCCGGGGCGAAGGCTGGGCCAATTGCTCAAGGGCGGTGTCAATGCTTGCCCAG
>JASFGM010000586.1:0-3200 GCA_050123755.1 Desulfobacterales bacterium | reverse complement strand
CTTCATTGTCGCCACGGCTCCGTTTTCGGGCCACACCAGAAAAATCGGAGCCAACAGAGCTCCTGCCGCTGCGGCCAAAGAAACCCCGACGCCAAATGCGATTTGATCGACCCGCAGGATATTGATACCGGCTGTTTGAATGCCGATGCGGTTCTGAGAGGATCCACGCAGGGCTTTGCCGACCCAGGTTTTTTTAACGATCAGATAGAATAAGAGCAAAATCACGAGAGTGCCGATCAGCGCGACAAATCGATTGCCGCTCACAGGCAGCGGACCGATGTAGGTCGGTGCCGCGTAATCAGGAGGGGCGAATTGATTGGGGCCTACCAGGAAAATGGCCAGATTTCTGAAAAACACCATGCAGGCGATCGTTATGACGGTGGCGTATTCATCCTTGCGTTCCATTTCCCCTACAAACATGGGCCGGAGCAAATATCGCTGAATAATCATGCCGACAAAAAAAATCACTGCCATGGAAATGGGGATACCCAGAAACCATAAATGCGCGCCCAGAACATAGACCACCAGAAAATACTGCAGGTAACTGCCCATCATATAATATTCGCCCATAGACCAGTTGATCATTTTCATGATGCTGTAGATGAACGTAATCCCAATGGCCATCAGGGCATAAATGATGCCGATAACGATACCGGCAATCAGATATTGCGTGAAAAGTATTGAATCCATTACTGAAAGATATGCGCGTTGCTTCGGTTTTTGGGGCGGGATTGAATTCAATCCCGCCCCTTCTATCGATAAAGGCCGTATGTGATCAGGGTGGGTCGACCGAGCTGAATCCGGTAGTCAAAAACTTAAGGAGCTTTATAATCACCGGTTTTCATTTCGGGCGGATAGATTATCGGCGCGTCTTTTGGGGATTGGCCGGATTGCGTGTACTGCAGCACCATTAACTGGGGTGACCATTGATGCCAGTAAGGCCCTTCTCCGCGTTCAAAGCTGACCGTTCCATTCCAGCTTGTAAACTTACCCTTTTCCAAGGCATTGATCAGGTCGGCGGGCTTATCTGATTTTGCCAACTCAAGGGCATCTTTAAGAATCAGGATTTGTCCAAACCCGTTAAAGGCTGCGTAAATCGGAAATTCATTGTATTTTTTCATGTATTGCTCTTTAAACCATTCCCCGCGATCGGTCAGCTTCATATTGGGATGGTAATAAGAGATGAAGAGAATATGATTTCCTTTGTCCCCTAAATTCTTCCAGTATTCAGTTCTGCCGGGCCAGTCAAAAGAGGCCAGGATGGGTGTCGAAGGAAACAGGCCGATATCACTGGCTTGTTTAACCATAAGATAGGCGGATGTCGGCACACTGTGGATGTCGATGAGAAGATCCGGCTTCCAGGCTTTTAGTTCCAATAGTTGCGGGGTTAAATCCACAACTTTTTTGTCAAAAATAAGGGATTTCAACTCCAGCCTGAGCCCCAGCGTTTTCATGCCGGCCTTGGTTTCATCAACCAGCCCCAGGCCGTAATCTGTATTTTCTGCCAGCAGGCCGATCCGTTTATAGCCGGTTTGTTTAATGAACTGCAGCCACATTCTGGCACGGTCGGGATCGATGGCATGCGTCCGAAATGCGGTCATTAAATGTTTTTCAGTAATGGCCTTAGAAGAGGCCTGGGTTGAAAAAACAGGCACTCCCAATTTCTCGGAGAGATCACCCACGGCGATCATGACGGAGCTGTGGACCTGGCCGATTACAGCCGAAACATTCTTTTGAGTAACCAACCGGCGATAGCCGGCAATCCCTTTTTCAGGTGTTCCGGAGTCATCCTCAATCACCAGTTCTAATTGTCGACCGCCTAAAACCCCCCCCTTAGAATTCACATAGTCAGCACCCATCTCAGCGCCGCGCTTAATAAATTGCCCCAGAAGGGTAGCCCCGGGAGGTGATAGCGGCGTCATAACCCCGATCTTAACCGGTTCTGCCGCCAAGACCGAAGTTGCCGGAAAAAAGAGCAACGCGCTGAAGACAATTGCACCCGTAAGACACAAGATAAAGAATTTTGATCTTGTTTTCATTTTCTTGTCCCCCTCCTAATATTACGTGAAGTTGAATGTTATGAATAGATTATCAAGAAGTTTGAGGTGGCGGAATGCGGGTGGCAGGTTGGATAATAAGAGACTGAGCACATCCCTCAAACGTTTATCTCCCTATACGAAAGCAAAGCCAGTATGTCAATAAAGGTTTTTATCTACTTCCTTACGATTTGACGACTTCGGCGTTGTTTTATTCTTCAGCGCTAGTACCGCTCCTTTTTTGCCATCTTTGATTGATCGCCCTCCGTTATCATCAGGTTGCTGAGCTTCAAAAATACGCATTTCTCATTTTAGCATCGTCTAAGCATCTTTATTTGAAAGAATGCCTTTGATTGGATCTGAATTTAGAAAGCCGGTTTTCAGCTCATTGTCGGAGAGACGGTCTGCTGTGTTGTTGATCAGGTTAGCCGCCTGGCCCCAATTTTCCCTTGCCTCGCCGGACCTTCCCGCATTATGGAAAGCCGATGCTAAAGAGGCGTATGCTTGCCATAGCTGGCGCGGGTTACCCACTTCTTCAAGGAGGTGCATCGATTCTCTCAGATAATTCAGCGCGTTTTCAAAATCATTTTGCTTGAGAAGCAACTCGCCTGCCAGGCGTAAAAAACATCCCTGCCGCTTTTTCAGGAGTTTATCTTTTACCAGTTTGAGGTTTTCTTGAATGATGGCATCTGCCTGAGACGTATCGTTTCTGGAAAGTAGAATTTGGGCAGCTAAATAATTCATGCGGGTTTCCCATTGGTGACGGAACCAGTTAAAATCTTCACCTTTTGCTTCTGCCTTTAGGGCTTGTATCCCATTCCAGGCTCCATCCAAATTGCCCTGATCAAAATAATTCTCCATTAGATTAATATGACTCTGAGCCAGCATTTCAGCATTTTGGTGCCTGGCCATAGGGTATTTTATCAGAAGGCTGCGCGCGATTTCTTCTCCCTTTTTATTTAGCGCTGCTGCGCGCTCAATGTTATGGATTTCACTGTAACAGTAACCCAAACAGTTATACAGGCATGCGAGACGTATCGAGACACCAAATTTTTCACAAACATCGATCCCGTCTTTTAAAATCGTAATTCCCTCCTCAATTCTCCCGGTCTCTGCGAGCGCAATGCCTCTAGTAAAAACAACATAGCTCATTCCCGTCATATT
>JASFGM010000585.1:0-3209 GCA_050123755.1 Desulfobacterales bacterium | reverse complement strand
CTTTGTCCAGCGCTTCTTGGGTTAAGCTCTTAACTTCCGCTTCCTTACCAGCAATCAGTACTTCTGCCATCTTCTCAAATAATTCTTCCATCGCTCATTCTCCTGATTTTGAATTGTGTATGCGGTTGAAAATAATGGTTATGAATTGCTAAATTCAACTCTATTTTTTCTCCTGAGTTACACCCAATTCCTTTTCGGAATCAACAACAATCGAACGAATCGCGTCACGAACATCTCCGGGGAGCGCAGGCGGTTCATAATTCTCCAGGATGTCAATCATTTTTTCGTGGGCACGCCTGTACATATCTTTGCTGCCGGAAGCTTCCCAGTCCTCGCGCATGCTGCGATCGAGCAAGTAAGCCTGTGACTGTGACTTCATGTACTGATACGTCGTCTCATGGGCCAGGTAATCTTTACCGATGCCCAATTCTTTGATGACATCCACCGCCAGGGTTTCATCATTGACCGGGATCCCCTTTAATGAATGCAGGATCATGCCGGCGATTTCATGATCCAAAACCAGTTGTGCCAAGTCGAAGGTGATTCCCATCTCAAGCATTCCCAATCCATAGATGACGTTGGCCCCTGCCAACGCGGGTAAAATGCCGGTGATGGTTTTTTCATGACCCGACTGGGCGTCAACCACCTTGCTGTCGCCCTATCCGCCGGCAACAAAGCACGGCAGGCTGTAGTAACGCGCCAGTCGTGCCACCGCAGCACTGACCATCCCTGTTTCCGGAGAGCCCACAGTTGCCGTCGCCATTCTCAAATCCATCGGACACGTCGAGCTGCCGTAAATAAAGGGTGCGCCTTTTTGGGATGACTGGCTTAACACCAGGCTCGAAAGGAGTTCACAATTTTGAATCACCAGGGTGCCCGCCAGATGGACCGGGCTGGATCCGCCGGATAAGGCCATCCCGATGACGAGGGCCGCCAATCCGTTTGTGGCAGCGTCCATAACAATATCGCAATGATGTGTGGGCAGTTTTAAAGGGCTGATGGGACAGGTGGCAAAAGTCAGCAGCGGGCGTCGTCTGAGTTGTTCCCGGTCGCCGACAATTGCCGCACACATATCGATAATTTTTGGAATCTGGTTGCGGTCCACCGGACACAGCCAGTGGTGCTTGGTTGTGTGTGTCAGAGATGCTTCGGCGTTGTGGATGGCTTGAACAGCGGGGGGCTTATCATGCGAGCACATCGCCCGTTCATAGGTTTCCACATATTCCAGGCTGTCAATAATCAAGGCTGCTTTTTCAATATCCGCTTTGGTGGTGTCGCGGTATTCACCGCTATAGGGATCCACAAACATGATGCCTTCCCCGAAATTGGTAAACGTCACGCGATTATCCTGCAGAATGACGTCGTCTTCGGGCCTGCGCCCGCAGGCCACAAAAGTGGCCGGCGCCGCGCGGATGGCGTCTTCCACCACCCAGGCGGGAAATCGTACGGTTTTGGTCTTGGGGTCGACGATGCAGCCCGCGCCATCATATATCGCGATGGCCTCCTCACTTTCAACGAAAACTCCAGTATCCCTGAGGACCTCCAGGGTCGCCAAATGAATCTCGTGGGCCTCATCATCGGTCATCACATTCAGGCTGAATCCTGAATTCCGGTGTATGCCGGCTTTTAATCTACGAATCATTCATATACCTCCTTTTAGCCCGTTTTAGGATAATGGCCTGAATTCGTGTTTATGTTGAGTAGGTCCCCTATTTTTTACTGACTTTTAATTCTTTCTCGAATTCTTTTACAATTTTGCGCATCTCGCTGGCCGCATCATTGGGCATGGGGCAGGGCTTATGGTTTTGAAGAATTTCAATTGCCGTTTGATAGGCTCTTTCAACGATGGATTTTCCTCCAGTCGCTTCCATCCAATCACTGCGCGATCGACGATCGAAGAGGTTCGTCCGCGATTGGCTTCGCATAGATCGCAGACTGTGCTCATGGCTAATATATGCGCCTCCGGGTCCAACCTCATGGATAACATCCATCGCCAGTTTTTCGTCAGTGAGCTCTATGCCCTTAATGGCGATTTGAATCATGCGGATCATTTCGGCATCCATGATGATTTTGGCATAATCAATGGTCAATCCCTGTTCCAATACGCCGCAGCCAAAAACGATATTGGCACCCGCTAAAGCGCTCATCGTCGCACTCAAGGCAAACTCGTAGCCGGATTGGATATCCGGCACTTTGCTGTCGGAGGCACCGCCGCCGACAAAGCTCGGCAGTCGGTAGTATTGGGCCAGCTTTGCCAATGCTGCGTTGATCATCCCGTATTCAGGTGAGCCGATGGCTGAGGTTCCAAACCTTAAATCCAGAATGGTGCTGGTACTGGCATAGGTACAGGGGAGCCCTTTTTTAGCAAGCTGGGCCAGAACGATGCAGCTCAGAACTTCGGCATTGTGGGTGACGAGGGTGCCGGCCAATGTTGCTGAGGAAGTCCCCCCGGAAAGGGACATGGGCATTATCATAATTCCCAAGCCCAGTTGCGCAGCCTCGACAATAACGTTACAAGTGTTTGTCGGCAGAGTGAGCGGGCTCATCGGACACACGTTTACGCTGAAAATGGGTCGTTTACGTAAATTATCCATGCCGCCGACACTGACTGCGGCGAGTTCAGCCATCACACTCAGTGCACGGGGCGAGTCGGCACCCAGAAATATATGCTTGCCGGTATTGCTTAATATGGCCTCCAAATTATGGACCGACATGGTTCCTTCGGGGACATCCGTTGAGTTGACCACCCGCTCGACCACGCATATCTCATCCAGATGATCGCACACCCGGGCGATGTCCCCGCAATCTTTCTTGGTCGCTCGTCTAAGATCGCAGGTCAGCGGGTCAATGACGTTGATACATCCGCCAAAGGTTGTAAATCCCACACGGTTGGGCTCGGCAACAAAATCTTCATCCGGATTGCGGGCATCGTAGACAATGGTTCGCGGCGCCCAGAAAGCGCATTCCTCGACGACATAGGAGGGAATCTTTACGATGCCGTAGTTTTCAAAACGTTCAATCTCACATCCGCCGCCATGGAATATTTCCAGGGCGTTTTCACTCAGAACTTTAATGCCGGTATCCTGCAGAATTTGAAAGGTTGCATAATGAATGGTGTCGAGTTCGTCTTTTGAAAATGCGGCTAACCCAAACCCGGCGGTGGTGCCGATACCGCTTCTTGAAATTCTTTTCATGACGTTATCCTGGTC
>JASFGM010000584.1:0-3223 GCA_050123755.1 Desulfobacterales bacterium | reverse complement strand
TCCATGCCTGAAATAGACTATGATATCATTACACACCTGTTCCCCTATGCGGTTATCATCTCACTGCTGGGGTTTATGGAGGCCATCTCCGTTGCCAAAGTGATGGCCGCCATTACCGGCCAGCGGCTCGATCCCAACCGGGAACTCGTTGGTCAGGGGCTGGCGAATATCTGCGGCGCTGTCGCCAAAAGTTATCCGACTTCGGGCTCTTTCTCCAGGTCGGCCATAAATCTGCAGTCCAGAGCAATATCCAGCCTATCCAGCGTTTTCACCAGTCTGGCGGTGGTGGTCGTTCTTTTGTTTTTTACGCCGCTTTTGTACCATCTGCCGCAACCGGTACTGGCGGCAATTATCATGATGGCCGTCGTTGGGTTGGTCAATGTCAGGGGATTTATACACGCATGGAAGGCGCAGTGGTATGACGGAGCGATTTCCATCATTACCTTTGTCGCCACGCTTGCATTTGCACCCCACCTGGACAGGGGCATTGGGGTAGGCGTCATTCTTTCCATCCTCGTTTTCCTATACAAAAGCATGCGTCCGAAGGTTGTTGATCTATCCCTGGGCGCCGACAGAGTGCTTCACGATTGCGTGGCCAGCGGTCTTGAGGAATGCAGGTATATCGACGTGGTTCGCTTTGATGGGCCGCTTTTTTTTGCAAACGCCAGTTACCTTGAAGATCAGATCCGCAATCGGCGGCGGTCCAAAAAAGAGCTCAAACATATTATCATTTCCGCCAGCGGTATTAACGACATTGACGCCTCCGGTGAAGAAGCCTTATCTTTGACGGTAGACCGGGTCCGCAGCGCCGGAATCGATATTTCTCTAAGCGGAGTGAACAGATCCGTCATGAGTGTGCTCAAGCGCACGCATCTGATGGTGAAGATCGGCGAAGATCACATTTACCCGACTGTTGAAGAGGCCATCAGTGCCATTCATAGCCAAACCCACCGGGGTGAAGAGGAAAAGAACTGTCCATTGAATACTGTATGTCAGCTTTCACGAGCACGCAAATAAATGGAGGTTTAAATGTCTATTATTACCCTATTTAGCGGCAGCTTCTGTGATGAAAATCTTGTCATCCAGGAAATAATCTCCCGTACCGGATACCGGTTGATTACGGACAATGAGGTTGTTGCCGAAGCCAGCCGGCACTCGCAGATGGCTGAGAGCAAAATTATACGAGCCTTTTCGGCCGGCATCTCGGTGTTCAATAAATTTACCCATGAGAAGGCGCGCTCCATTGCTTTTCTGAAACTGGCACTTGCCGAACTGATTCCTGATGACAATACGCTGGTGACCAGTTTTTGCGGGCAGATGATACCGAAGACCGTCAGCCATACCTTGCGGGTTTGTTTGATCGCAAATATGAAATATAGAATTGGGGCGGCTTCACGGGAGCAAGGGATATCGCATAAGGAGGCCGCCAAACTTGCTCAAAAGCGCGAGAAAGATTGTTCTGCTTGGACCGATTTGCTTTTCAATCAGAGCGATCCATGGAATGCTGGCCTTTACGACATCGTCATCCCGACGGATAAAACCACCCCGGCAGATGCAGCCACCCTCATTGCCGATAATGCCGCCAGCGATGCGGTTCGGCCAACGGAAAGCTCCCAGCAGGCTCTGGCGGATTTCCGTCTTGCGGCCGGTACGGAAGTGGCTCTGGCACGGGAGGGGCATAATGTAGACGTTAGCGCCAAAGGCGGTTCAATTACCATTACCATCAACAAACATGTTCTGATGCTTAGCCGTCTACAGGATGAGCTCCGGTCGATCGCAGAACAGGTGCCCGGTGTCAAAGCGGTGGAAACTAAAATTGGCAAAGGCTTTCACAAATCAGACATATATCGCAAACACAATTTTGAAATGCCCTCTAAAGTGTTACTGGTAGATGACGAGCGCGAGTTTGTTCAAACCCTTTCTGAACGGCTAATGATGCGCGATATGGGCCCGGCGGTCGCTTATGATGGGGAATCAGCCCTCAACCTGATTAGAGAAGATGAACCGGAGGTGATGATCATTGATCTCAAAATGCCGGGTATTAACGGCCTTGAGGTTTTGCGAACCGTTAAGGAAACCCGCCCGGAGATCGAGGTGATCATTCTCACCGGACATGGCCATGATGACGATCGGGAACTGTGTATGAAGCTGGGTGCTTTTGCATATTTACAAAAACCGCTGGACATCAATGAGCTCAGTGAAATTATCAAAAAGGCCAATGAAAAGATTCGTCAGAAAAAAGCATCTCAGCGCTAAGCGGACGGCTTGGATCATTTTCGCCTGCGCCAAACTGCTGCCTGAAGGGTGTAAAAATGCCGCTATCAATTTTTAGTAGACTCAAACCACGCTTTTGGGATCATGAAGATGCAATTGGCGGGCCGTATAAGCACCATTTTGACTTTCGCCGGATCTGGAAGCGGGCTGTTCTGGTTACGGCAACCGTGGCGCTCATTCCGCTAATCATATGGGCCCTGGCCGGCTACCGGCTGAATCTGGATACAATTGAATCGGAGCTGGAGCTGCGCACCCACCAACTGGTTTCGAATTCGTGGCGATCGGTCTCTCTATTTATATCGGAACGCCGATCGGTATTGGATTTTATTGCTCACGATCATACTTTCGAAACCTTGAATGATAAGGCGCGCCTCGCTGCAATTCTCGATAACCTCAATAAAAGATTCGGCGGGTTCACGGATTTAGGTGTCATCAACAGCTCGGGCGTGCAGCAAACTTACGTTGGACCTCACCGGTTGGAGGGTCTGGACTACAACAACGCGCTTTGGTTCCGTCAGGTCTTGAAATACGGTTTATATATCAGTGACCTGGTCGTGGGATATCGCAAAGAACCTCACCTTGATTTCGCCGTCAAACGTGATTTGCCGGATGGCTCATTTTTTGTGTTACGTGCAGCCCTGGATGCCCAAAAGTTAAATGAGTTGATTGCCCAGTTTGAGGTCGGGGATAAAAGCGATGCGTTCGTTATCAACCGGCAAGGCGTGCTGCAAACGCCTTCCCGTTATTACGGTTTGGTTTTAAAGGAAATCCCGCTTCCCATCCCGGATTACGCTCCCAAGGCGCAGGTATTCGAGGGTCAAACCGATAACAGCAAACGGACCGTGATCGGCTATGCGTATATCCCCGAAACGCCTTTTATTTTAATGATCGTCAAACATAAAGGCGAACTCATCCAACCCTGGTATAAGACCGGTTGGGCCTTTACGTG
>JASFGM010000583.1:0-3229 GCA_050123755.1 Desulfobacterales bacterium | reverse complement strand
GAGGTTTTCACTGGCCATTTCCAGATTCTGCGCAGCGACCACCAGATGATGCATCAGTTCAGATATGGATGCGTCGGTTCCGCCGACCAGCGCTGTGCCTTTATTTAAGAGCGTATTGGCATTTTCCATGGCCCGGCTAAAATTATCCAGGGCGGTTCTAATCGTCTCCTCTTTGCCGATGACGATACCCTGCACCCGAGCAAGAGTGCGGTCGGCTTTGTCCAGCAGGTTGTTCAGTGATTGACCCGCAGTTTCGGCTGAAGCTAAAATTTTATCCCATCTTTGGTCTTCCAGGATTTGTTCCATTTTCTCAAAAGATGAATTAATCGTTTCAGAAATGCGCTCCACATCGGCATCATCGACGCTTTGATTGATATTGTCCAGGGTCGTTTTAATTTTGACTGAAATTTTCTCAAGATCCAGTGCTTTTATCTGCTTGAGAATCTCCTCGAAACCGCCGATTAATCCGCTGATTTCAGATGGTTTTGAGGCGATGATCGGATACTCTGAAGGGAAGTTGAGCGGGGGCGACTGATCCGGTTCGCCGGCTCTTTTTTGATCCAGCTCCACGAACATGCTTCCGGTAATTCCGACTGATTTCAACTGGGCCACAATGTTTTGGTCGAGCTTTTGCCCGGATTCAATTTTTAAAATGACTTTGATTAGTTTTGAATCCGGCGCCACTCCGATGCTCTCGACGCGACCGGTAAAGACACCCCGGTATTTTACCGGCGAATCTACATCCAGTCCCTGAACGGACTCATCGAAATAGGTGACGTAAAACCGGCCTTTTTGCAAAAAGCGGGACATGCCCAGCCAGATGGTGACCAGTATCGCCAGGGCAATTCCAATGGCGACGAACAGTCCGACGGCAAACTTTGTTTTCTGGGTGGCCATTAAAGCCCATCCTTTCCGTTCGAAAGCGTTTTACCTGAATTTTACACGAGTTGGAGGCTTTCATCTGCAAGGCACTTAAGGGTGAGGCTATAGTGAACTATGCCTCGCCCTTAATAACACAGCAGATGGAAGCCTCCGGCTCGCCCTAAGGGTGAAAAGTGATGAGATAAAATGATTTTTATACATTAAACATATTTCCAACTTCTCATTAATTTTCATGCAAGATTCAGGTATTATCTGCGGGCAGACGGTTAAAAAATTGTTTCACAAATGGATTGCGGCTTTGATCCCTTAAATATTTCGGGTCGCCATCTGCGATAATACCCCGGGTGCTTTTGTGCAGCAAGATCACACGACTGGCCACGGCAAAGATGCTCTCAAGCTCATGGGTAATAATGACCATGGTGGTTCCCAGGCTTTGATTGAGATGAATAATCAGATGGTCCAGTTCGGCTGATGTGATCGGATCCAGCCCCGCAGAGGGCTCATCAAAAAACAGGATCTTGGGATTGAGCGCCATGGCTCTTGCCAGTCCGGCTCTTTTTTTCATCCCGCCGCTGATCTCAGACGGCAGATGATTTTGATAGCCATCCAGATTTACCAGATTGAGTTTCATTTTTACCAGATGGTCCACGGATTCTCGGGGCAAATCCGTGTATTCTAAAATCGGCAGGGCCACATTTTCAGCCACAGTCATGGAGCCGAACAGGGCGGCACTCTGGTAAAGGACACCGACCTTTTTGAGTATTTGCTGCAAAGCGTCTTCATCACATTCGGAAATGTCATCCGCATCGATGATGATTTTGCCGGAGGCGGGCCGACGCAGCCCCAAAAGGTGTTTGAGCAAAGTGCTTTTGCCGCTGCCGCTGCCCCCCAAAACAGCAAATATTTCTCCTTCATAAACGTCAAATGAAATCCGATCAAGAATAATGTCATCACCGTATCTGGCGACCAAATTCTTAACCTGAATGACGGCTTTTGTATTCATCGGTCCTGTCTTATCCCCAGTAACGCAGTATGACGGCAAAAACGGCATCGGCCAGTATGATTAAAAAGATACTGCTGACGACGGCCGATGTGGTCGCCTGACCCACCTCGGCAGCGCCGCCTCTGACTTGAAACCCTCTCAGGCAGCCGATCCCGGCAATCAGCAGCGCGAACACCGCCGCTTTTAAAAATCCCCAGAAGACATCAAAAACAGTCAAGGTTTTCAACGTTTGCGCCAGGTAGGCATTGACCGTCAGATCCAGCATTGATACCCCCACGACCAGACCGCCCAATATAGCGAACAGATCCGAAAACAGCGTCAGGATGGGAACCGTAATAATCGAGGCGACTATTTTGGGTGCGACCAAAAAACGCGTCGGGTCAAAGCCCATGGTGAACAGGGCATCGACCTCATCGGAAATTTTCATGGTTCCAATTTCGGCTGCAAACGCTGATCCCGACCTGCCGGCGACGATGATGGCCGTCATAATCGGCCCCAGTTCGCGGACCATGGACAGACTGACAAGGGATGCCACATAGATGTTGGCCCCGAACTGTTGCAGCTGAACCGAAGACATAAAGGCCATGATCAACCCCAGCAAAAAGCTGATCAGGCCCACAACGGGGAGCGCATCCACGCCGACTTTTTTCATAGATGCGAAGGTATCATCTGTTCGCAACGATCGGGGGTGCAAACAAACATGGATCAAAGATAAGCAGACCGACCCGATAAAGGAGAAAATAAAATTCAGATCCGCCACCTGAGCAAAGACACCTTCGCCCAGGCGAATAAACATGTTTGGGGGCGGTTTGCGGGTGAATGTGTCCGGCTCCCCCAACGCATCGTATTTAAGAATAGAGAGGATCTCTTTGATCCTTTGATCGGCGTTTTTGAGGTAAAGCCGGCTTTTTTGGCCGGCCATCAAATTTTTTAATTCGACTAGGACCAGTGCTCCGAAATCATCCAGATAGCTTACCTTTTTAAGATCAACGGTCAACGCAGGGGGCAGCGGGGGCTGCAAAATGGATTTTATGCCGGCGATGGTTTCGGCGGCCGTGGCAGCATCCATGCGGCCCTGGATGTGAAGCGTCACCGCCCCATCATCACCGTGTGAGACTTTATAGCGGCAGGATTGCAAGTCTTCTGAGTTGCGCATAACTCAAGGCTTATCAAAGTGGAGTTTGTTTAAATTTTTATCATCAATACCATAGGAATCGGTCACTGAATCCATATCCATCTGAAAGACCAGCCAGCCCATAAATGCTTTGTCTTTGTATAGCTCAAAAGCGATCTCGATGCCTTTTTTGCCCATGGGATGATCTTTTGCGGTACGGTAAACAGTGA
>JASFGM010000582.1:0-3230 GCA_050123755.1 Desulfobacterales bacterium | reverse complement strand
CCGTCCGGTTGGGCCTGCGCCATGTGAACATCGCTGCCGCAAATGCCGCAGGCTTTGACTTTAACAATCACCTGCCCCGGGCCGGGTTTTGGAATGGATTTTTCAACGATTTTTATTGTTGGATTTCTCCAAACCTTGCTGCCCAGATAACTCAACTTCCCTTCAATATCCTTTGAACCCAGCTTGAAATCCGGCTTCGGATCCCAATCCGCAAAAAGCGTCACCGTTTTCATACTGTCCATAACAGGCTCCTTTAGTGTAAAAATTTTATACCAAAATATTGCCCCGCTTCGCGGGATGAAGCATCTAATTTTATGATACCAAGGGCTCCTCATGAAAATTTCAGCGCGCTAAAAAGGACCGACCTGCGGCAAAGCATATACCGATTTCCAGCCGTCGCTCATGGGCTCCTTCAAATAAGGCGCCATTTCCGCCTCCGAACGCAGCGTTACCTTTTCGGTGGGCGGCACCGTACCGGCAGGAAATGCTTTCAAAGTTTCATCGATCAGCAGCGTCAAATATTTCAGGATCGCCAATACCGGGCGCTTGGCCTTTTCGGCATCTCCCAGTGTGGGTTTGCCAACCACCCCTTCCGGAGTGCCTTTGATCTCTATGGGGGCGTGCCCCTCGCACTCCGACCAGCGACTGGCCCGGCCGTAAGCATCTACGGACGTATCCATATGCCCGCCGGGCATCAGCGGTTCAACTTCGGTCTCAACGGCCTGATCCATATGAACCATATCCGGAAACAGCAGAAGCCCCAGGGAGGTTTCGGCTTCGTCGGCATGGATAAAAGTTGTATCGAACTTGCCGCCAAATTCCTTGGTCCGAAAGAATTCGCGAACGGCACGATGCCAGTCAATGACCCGGAAAAGACCGGGAATCTGATAGCGTTTGGTGAACTGTTGAATGACGGCTTCCAGCACCCAAAGTTGACCATGATTATTGATAATGATCTGCTTGCGGAAACCGTCGTTCCATAAACCGAGCATCACGTCCATCAAAAACTCCCGGGCAACATTTTCGCGAATGATGACGGTGCCCGGCATGCCGATGTGGTGATAGGGGTGACAGCCGTAAGTCCAAGGCGGGGTCGTAATACTGACCGGTGCGCCCCGTTTGGCCGTAAAGCGTCTGACACCCTCACAAATACCGGTCACAAACAGCGTGTCCATGGCGCTGATCGTATGCATACCATGGTTTTCGGTGGAGCCCACCGGAATAAGAACAATGTCATTCTTGCGCCGGTTTTCGATCAGCTCATGACGAACGGTGGTTTGGATATAACTGCCCGGTTTGGTCCATTCCGGCGGCGACGGAATACCATAGTCAGCTAACCATTGGTCGATTTGGGCATCGCTGGCCTCCCAGAGCTCTTTTTTCATGCGGCCCACGGCAGTGTTCTCAAATTGAAGATCAGGCTGATTTGTTGTTAAGAGTGTATCATCCATTTTTTCCTCCTGAAAAGTTAGAATATGAAGCGTTTCGAGTTTCGCGTTCCGGGTTACGGGTTCAAATATTGCAAACTAAACCCTGGAGTGCATGCTCGCAACTCGTAACACGTAACCCGCAACGAAAGAACATACCCATTACTCCAGTACTCCAAACTTAAATGCAATTGAGTGCTCCCATCATGGATTACCTTTTTGGGCTGATGGAACCGCTAATTTCTATTTTTTGAGCTATCAGAATATCACCAAAAGATTTCAATGTGTCAAGGCAATAATCACCATCACCCAACCGTAAAACACATGAATCTATCTCAAAATTAGCAGTTCGCCGATTGGCAAGTTTACCACACTTGACTTATGCGCTCTTGCATCATAGTTTTTTTGTGAACATAGAGGAGGTTAGGATCATATGATTGCACGATCAAAAATCAGCCTGAACAGAATCCTGCTTCCAGGCGCAAACCTGGAAGACTTCTTTAAATTAAGCTCAGATCTGGGATTGCATAAGATCGAATTACGCAACGATCTTGCGGGACTCGGCATCATTGCACCCTATTCGCCCGAACGGGTAAAGGGGTTATCGGAAAATTACGATATTAAGATCTTAACGATTAATGCCTTGCAGCAGTTTAATCTGGGGGCTGTCTTAGCTGAGAAATTGCCGGAATTAAGAGATTTAATCCGCCTTTGTGTTGCGATCGACTGTGAGGCGATCGTGCTGGTCCCCAACAATGATGCCAATGATAAAAGGGATTCAGACGTAATTATGCAGGAAACCGTTTCCGCATTAAAAGCCTTTGGACCCTTATTTGCAGACAATGGCATTTGGGGGTACGTCGAGCCGCTGGGATTTGAAGAATGCTCCCTGCGTTCAAAGGTTGTCGCTCTGCAAGCAATTCAGGAATCGGGTTTCAGCAATTATAAAATTGTGCATGACACCTTCCATCATCATCTGGGACCGGATAGCGATGATACATTAAAAAATGATTATGATATCTCTTATACAGGACTGGTGCATGTGTCGGGTGTGGAAAGTCATCTTGCCGCGAATCAATACAGAGATGATCACCGCATCTTAATAACGGATAGAGATCGACTGAAAAACCGCGAGCAGATAGAACTGCTTATTCAGCTGGGCTATAAAGGGGATATTTCCTTTGAGCCTTTTGCCAAAGACGTTCAGGAGATGGAAATTGAAGCGTTAAAGGCCGCGGTCAATGCAAGCATAGATTTTATTACGACCTGAGTCAGCCTTGAAGAACCGATAGTTGATCCGGATCGATGTGAATTTTGGCTGTTTCCCCTGTCGCCCGTTTTCTGCGCACATCTCCCTTAGCCCTGATAAGCGAATCACGGATGTGGAGCTGGTAATCGATTAATTCGCCGACATAGGTGGCTCTGGCTATCTTGGCATCAAAGATATTTACGGCTTTGGGCGGAGTTGAAGCTTGTGACTCCGAAAGGAATTCAATGTTTTCCGGTCTAACGGCAACTTCGACTTCCTGTCCCTTTTGCAGCCCGTGTCCTCTGCCATGGAGAATCAGGCCATCATTTGTTTTCACTGCCGTATAATCGCCGGATATGTCCTCTACTTTTCCGCGAATGAAGTTGGTCGTACCCATAAAGCCGGCTACGAATTTATTGGCCGGGCGGGAATAAATTTCCGACGGCGTACCCAATTGCATGAGCCTGCCTTTATCCAGAACGGCTATGCGATCCGAGATCACCATGGCTTCAGTCTGATCATGCGTAACGTAAATGGTGGTTATTCCGTACTGT
>JASFGM010000581.1:0-3232 GCA_050123755.1 Desulfobacterales bacterium | reverse complement strand
ATGATAAACCGGTATCCGGGTTGACCGGGTTTTATCCTGATCTTCCAGCCAGACACGCGGAACGCTAATCCCTTTTTGGGCAAAATTGTTGGTGATGAATTCCAACGCCTGCGGGGGCAAATCACGCCAGTTGACATTCTTTAAAAGGAACCCCGTATAGGGAGCAGTCGGTTCGTAAAGTAGCCTGGCATGGCGCCGCATGGACTTGACGGCCGTAAAGCTCATGATTGTAAAGGTTAAAATTATCAGGGTGGCACAGGTTAAGGCAGTTCGCATGCGGCGGCGTCTCAAATTGCTGACGCCCAGCATGAAGGCGGCAACAAACGCTTTCCAGCGTCCGAGTTCTTCAGACTGAATCAGTTTGGCCCGGGTTTGAAGCCGGGTCATCTCGCCTTCAAAACGGAAAAAGATGATCAGCGTCACCATAAAGGAAAGCCCCATAATGAAAAAGGCCAGAATAACCACCATGGGGCTGTAGGCCAGCCGAAATGCCGGATGCACATTGTAAATCAGGGCGATCAGCAAAATGAGAATAATCGAAAAGGCGATGATGCGTTTGTAAATGTTTGCATACGAGAACAAAAGACGTTCCATACAAAAAGCGAAGGGAACAAAAAGGGCAATATAAAATAACACCCCGTAGAGCACATCCTTTTGCGTTTTTTCAATATCATCATAAACACGGGTGGCTAACGCCCAGGACCGCACACTGGCCTCCAGGGCTTGATCGTATAATTTATTCTCAAAGGCCAATTGAGCTGCCTTTAAGGCCCCTAATCCCTCAAGTTGAAGCTTGCGAATGCGGTCGTTAAAGATCCCGCGTTTTTCAAGATTGGAAATTCGGGGCCCCAGCAACAGCCACATATCCCGGGCCACCCTGTATTCAGTTCGATGTATAAAGGGGGTTTTACCCACCATATATCCGGTTCCGGTGGATTTGTCCTTGCTGGCGTTAATTAAAATCAATTTGTTTCGCAAGACCGTATCGGATAGGGTTAATTTCAGCGGTGTGCCGGGTTCCAGAAATGCCGTCGTAACAATCGAAGCGTTGGAATAATTTGAAATCCAGGTGTCGAGTCTGCTTATAAACCAGCGCATTGGATCGGATTCTCTGCGACCGTCGATAACCTTGACTTTGCTCAGGTGGCGAAACGTCCGCGGCTCCAACAGATTGAACAGGGTCGTTCCCTGGCTGGCAAACATAATCAGTTTGGTTTCCATCAAGCGGCGATACATTTTTAGGCGATAGGCTGTTTTGCCGGTTTTGTTTTTATCGATGGTCCAGATAATATCGCCGCTGTTCGTATCAAATTTATAGCCTTCGAAAATGATCTTATGATACGTGTGTTTTGAATCCACCACACCCCTGAGGTAAAACATACCCAGATGATCGACCATAACGTAAAAGCGGGCCGGACCCTGATAGCAAAGCAGCACGGTTCCAGGCGCCGGCTGGTCGGCAAACAGCTCTCCATGTCGCAAAAATTTAGCGCTTCCGGCGACAGCGGCATAGCCGAATCTGGGAAAAATATTGTCATGTAGTCTGGGCGCCGCAGCGAGATGCTCGATGAGCTTGGAGATAACCGCACTTTGTTTGAGTGCAAAAGCTGCGTCAACATGTTGAGGGGTATCATCCGGTGTACCCCAGCGGGCCCGGGCATCATGGGTAGTCACAAAAGTCAAGCCGTGAACGCCACCGATCGCGGTAAGCTCCCCGCCAAGAAAGGGCTGGTCAAGAAAATAGCTTTGCCAGGATCGCTTGCCGCTGGGTCGCAAGGTATCTTTATACATACCGGTGTATCCCAGGGCGTTTTCAACCCGGGCGGCCCCCTGACGCAGGACTTCGTCCAGGGTGCTATAGATGGCGGTGCGTTTAATCCGCGGCCGGAACGGGAACATCCAGCCATAATTGAAAGCACCGAAACCGTCCCCGTGGCTGGATAAATGCAGGGATACAGCGACATCCAGATCATAGGCTTTGACCTGACTTCTAAATCTGCGCGCATCTCCGATCTCTCTGGCATGTCTGCGCGCATCGGCAAGAATGGCCTGTTGATCTTGAATGGCCATGGGAATAAATCCTGAAAGGGCCTGGCGGTCTTCAGCCGCAAGATCCGAAAAATCGCTGCTCCACATCAGGCGTTTTAGCAATAACCTTTCATCGGTCAGTTTTTGAATCTGTTCGGCATCGGCTCGATTTTTCTGCTCCAGGCGCAGACGCATCAATTGGCGGGAGACCCGGTCGGATTCTGTCTTTAAGCGTTCGTCAATTGCTGCTTTCAGTATGTGGGTGGTCTCCGCATCTGCTGATTCGCTCTTGGCGGCCGAATCGAGGGATATGTTTTTTAGCAGTTTGATCGTTTGGCGCGTTTCTTTGACCAGGGCTTTAAATGATTTATTTAACTTGCGCAAATCTTTGGATCTGGCGGAAAGGCTCCAGATCATCTCCCGCATACCCGCAAGACTCTGGGCGTGGCCGCTGCTGGCAACCAGCAGCACGGAGCGTTTGGGCGGATGTTCTTTAAGAAATCGGGCCAACTCCAAAAGGGTGGCAATGCTGACGGCTTCATCGGCGCCCGGCGAGCGCCCCGCCACCGTGGCGGTGCTATCGTAAAACGCCTCCACCATTATCAGCCTTTCCTTGAGTTTGGGGTCGGTTCCATTGACAAAACAGTAAATATTTTCAGAACTTGCAAGTTGCCAGCGGATCTGGGAAATCAGTTGCACGTCGGCGGCAATCCGGCCATCCGGTGCGTTTTCAAAATCACCGAAAACTTCTATGGCTTTCGCCCGTGAAATCCAGAACCGCGGAAACTGCAGCGGCGAAAGCTCGAATTTTTCTTCAAAAAATATCCGGGGGGCGTCCTTGCGGCCAATGTATATCAGCGCCTTGGCGCCCAGATTGGCGGCCTGCAGCCAATTTTTGCCGGAATCAAGCTCCATCAGGATAATAGAATCTGCAATTTGTTTACCATTCAAATACTTTAAATCACCGCGACCGGCATAGATCAGCGGACCGGAGAGTCCCGGAGGCGCCACGGTCTGGGGCGTAACCGCATTGCCGGTTAGGGGACGCAGGTCAATTTGAATATTGCGGTTTGGAAGCCTGAGGGTGCTTTTTTCATTTCGAATAACCGGCACTGAGAAGCGATAAGACCCCACGTCTTCATAGCCGAGTTGTTCCAATTGTCTCTTGATATAAAGAGCGGCCTCCTCGTTTTCGGCGGTTCCG
>JASFGM010000580.1:0-3235 GCA_050123755.1 Desulfobacterales bacterium | reverse complement strand
TGCCAGCGATTATTTGAAACAGCTATTATAAGTGAAAGGGGTGACCCTATCGAGGCTTACCTGAACCACCACCTTGGGGGGAAAAGAATAAAACGTATTAACTTGTTAGGCAGGTTCCGTCTCATACGGGGGCAATGCATACCAATAAATTTGATTCCACAGTGAAACCGCCTCTATAAGACTCTCACAGATAGGCGTTCTGTTGTCACAAACCGTACAACCTACCACAAAGTTGTTATGCTCATTAATTTTATAGGTGACCTGTGCTAAACAGCCACAGCCACATTCCTTTAGTTTCATAGTGCACCATTATCATCTTACATTATCTTGATGACTTACCTACTATAATATAAGACATTTGCTGTTGATTGCAATAGGTAACTCTTTGCGAAGGCTTTATCCATGGGGATTAAGCAGGTGCACCGACGGATTGGACTGGCCCGGCATAACTTTCACCGGGCCGGAGTAACCCGGTGCAGCATTAAGGCTGCACCAAAATTATATGAACCCATCATTACAGTTCAGACTTTAGCCCACCGAAAAAATTGCCATATCCCCTTGAACTTCTCAAATATTGCATTAAATTATTTGGCGGCTTCTGGGATGTTTGTGCATTTTTTCTGCGGTTATTTTCAGCCTTTGTTGGCAACAGCAGAGAAATTAACAGCGGCATTTTGGAAGCTACATCTTAAAGGGGGTGGTTCAAATTGAACTGCCCCTTTTGTTTATTTCATAAGACATGGGGACATCCTTTAGTTTTTTAGTTTTAGAAAAAAAGTCTTTGCCAGATTAAGCCGGAAAACGACGGATCAAGGCCCCAGGAAGACCAGTCTTCGCTCTGACGAGCTACGCCTCGGCAGGCAATCCAGGCCGGAAAACGTCATGTCGCTAATTTGAAGTATTTTCTATGCTCCAGTAAATAAGGGGGCGGGGTTGCGTTGTTGCGTTTCTTAGAACAATAATTGTGGTCAAACCTAGAATAGTGAATTAGTGTTAGCGTGGTCCGACCCAAAATCAAGGAGTTGAAACCAAACGCACTCGAGCAAAGACTATCTGTTTTTTGTTACGGGCGTCTTCAGAAAACTCAGCAGGATAATGATGAGCAGCGAAATCGATGCGAATACAAAAAACGCGGCCGAATAGCTTCCGGTGGAATCAAATATCCATCCCGCCAGGACCGGGGAGATAAATGCCGCCGGCGACATGAACATGACAGCCGTACCGCAGATGGCGCCGAAAGCTTTGCGTCCGAAATAGCGGCTGATGCTGATGAGGATCAACGGCGTGGGCAATCCATGGGCGAAGCCGTAAAGCAACAAAAGAAGATAAATGGTCCCCATTGACGGATGGATCAGAAACGCCACAGCTCCGACAATGAAAAGTACAAAGGGCAGCGCCAGCAGTATTTTCATGCGGTCTTTATCGACCCGATCGGCGAAAAGCCCCCCAAAAAATCGTGAAGGGATCGTAAAAATAAGCATGATTCCCATCATACTGCCAGCTACAACCGGATCGATATTCATTTCCGTTAGAAATGGGATGAAATGGGTGTTAAACCCGATCATGACAAAAGCTTGAGCGAACATGCACAGGGTTAAAATCCAATAAGTGCCCGTGCGCAACGCCCGGCGGAGGCTGAACTCCGACGCGTGCAGATCTAGAGCATCTACGGCGGCATTTTCAAATAATGCTTCCGCGCCGATACTCCGATCCGGCTCTTTCTTATCATTATCGGGCAGCAGTCCGAAAAACTCCGGCCTTTCATTTTTAACAAAGGCGAAAACAAAAGGTACCCCGATCAAAAGCAGCGCGGCCCATACCAAACAGGCCATGCGCCAGCCGAGACGGGTAATCAGCCATGAGACCAGCGGCATCGACAGTGCACTGAAAAGACCCATCAGCGCAAATTTAATGCCTATGGCCAGCCCGATTTTTTTCACAAACCAGTTGGCCAGGGCCTTGTCGACGGAAATGGTCAAACCCAGGTTGACGCCCACCCCGATCACCAATCCCCAGATCAGGTAAAATCCCAGGATTGAATTGACAAATTTCATCATGATCAGGCCCGCGATGACAGTGAGCAGACCACCCGCAATGGCCGACCGCGGTCCGAATTTGTCCGCGGCCCAGCCGATCAAAGGGGCCAAAAGGCTGCCGACCATCGCGCCGATCCCGCTGCCACCGGATGTAATCGCCCGGCTCAAGCCGAGGTCAGAGGCGATGGGTTTAAAAAGCGCTGAAATACCGTACATGTAAAAACCGAGCCCTAAACCTGAAACAATCCCTGTAACCAGCACGGTCCGCCAGCCGAAAAAGATGCCGCTTTGTTCCTGATCGTTGACCCTTACGTTAACTGTATCGCTGGAATCATTTTTCTTCATAAAGGCTGCATATTCATATTGTAAGGATTCTCATCAGTTCCCCTGCACTTTTCCCCTGCTTTAGCAGCTGCCAGCTGAAGCTCAAAGAGGCAGTATCATCCTCCGGCTGTCAAATACAAGTTTTTTTCAGGGATCAAAAAGGGGCCGTCTGTTTTAATTGCACATTTTGGGGACATCCTTAGTTTATAAGTTTAAAGAAAATTGGGGATAGATCTTCGGTTTTGACAAAATGATGACTCGAATTCATCTGTTTGTTCATACTAAAAAGCCCTTAGAGAAAGGGGACGTTGGTGAAATATTGACATTTGAACCGCTGATTATTGACTCCAGAAATAAGGTTATGCTAAACAATTGAACGTCATTTAAAAGTGCTAACTCCAACCATGAGGAAGCCATGGAATGAATTCTAAAACCCCATTTCTCAAATTGAGAGATGGGGTTTTTATATGATCATGTGAGGCACTTAAAGTTTTTATATAGGTCAAAGATGCGAATAAACATTTTCGGAATAGACCTCTCAGGGCCAAGCAATACCAAAGAATCTACACTTGTTTCTTTTGAGGCAAGAAATAACTCACTTCAAATGAAAACAGCTATTGAAGGGGTAACTGATCTGTCAATATATGGTGCCATTGCTGAGAGCTCTGCCAATGTTAAGGTAATAGTAGGTATTGATGCGCCATTATCTTACAATCCTGGTGGCGGAGATCGTAAATCTGATAAAGATTTACGAAAGCATATTGTAGCAAAAGGGATGCCTTCCGGTTCTGTGATGCCTCCTACTTTAAACAAAATGGCCTATCTCACCCTTCGTGGAATATCCGTCTGCAGATTTCTCGAAAGTCATCCAAACA
>JASFGM010000579.1:0-3237 GCA_050123755.1 Desulfobacterales bacterium | reverse complement strand
GCGTCTGGTATTTTTTCGGTTGGGTTTAATTTTAAGCGTGTGGCGCTGAATTTTCCGGTGGCCATCGACGACTGCATGGTTAAATTGAGCTCCCGGAATTCACTGGCGCTTAAATCCTCACCCTTTCGGATCGTCGTGGATAGATCGGCTTTGACATTCTGCTTTGGGAGGATGGGACGGCCGTTTCGGCTAAAAGCCAGGTTGCGGGTATCTAAATTTAAGGCGGCGGTGCTAATGCCCGCTGATGCTTCTTGAACTTGCAACCTGGCGAACAGCTTGCCGGAGCCGGCCCATTCTTTAATATCGAGAAATTTTTTGAGTTCCTTGAGAGCCGCTGTGAGATCCGCTGAGAGCGTAACCCGCATGTTGCTCAGGTCTCCCTGGCCGTCTGCATTTAAAAAAGATGAGCGCAGCGACAGGTTGTCGAGCCGAATCCCTTGCGCGCGCTTTTCTCCGCGGGCTTTTACTGATATCGGTTTATTCCAGGATAGCTTTTTGCCTTTACTGACGCCTCTGAGTTGATCGATTCGAGCGCTGCTGTCAAAGGCCGTAACCCCATCTGCCGATTTGACATCGGCAGCCAATACGAGCTTGCCCTGAGACAGTTTCGTGTCCTCGCGAAGTTTCAATGTCTGCGGCAATTGAGTGAGAATTTCTGCCAGGTTGATATCGGCCGTGCCCTTTAAACGCTTTTGGCCCTGATTGGAAAAGCTGCCGGTTGCCGATCCGTTTGCCAGCGAGGATTGAAACCGCAATTGTTTTAAAGACAGTGTGTCCCGGGTGATGGCACCGTCCAGCTGCATATCGATTTTGTTTGCCGCGGGCCGATCCAGCCCCAGTGGCCCTCCCCATAGCTGAAGCCGATTCAGGGATGCCTGGCCCTTTATATCCAGGTTTTCAGAAGCGCTTCCCCGCATTGTCAGATCGGTGTTTAGCCGTCCTTTACCTGCGGGATAATCACCCCGGGAGGCCAAGATGGCCAATGCATCTTCAAGTTCCCAGTTTGTGATTTTCAGTTTGGCATCCGATTGAATCGCGCTCAGATTAAGCCGATCATCCGGGGAAAGCGTTAGGGTGCCTTCAGCGGAAAAGCGGCCGGTGGTATCGCCGGACGTCATAAAGAGGCGATAGCGGATCGGTTCATTCAGGTCCGAAATGTTCAGGTAAAGATCCAGATCTTTGACCACCGGTTCGGGGTCGCGGCCTGCGTTGACCGTACGGATGGAGCCATCGGTAATTTTGAGGATGCCGGCAAAGGCCGGAAGACCGCCATTGGTGGAGGGCTGATCTTGTTTCGGTTTTTCAGGTCGCTTTTTATCTGAAAGATAAAACAACACATCCGGCTTAAGGAGTTCGATGGCCCCAAGGTTGCCGGGGTCGGTTATCAAATGGACCAGTCCCCGGTATCCTTTAAGCTCGGCAACTTCAATCAGAAGATTTTCCTTGCGGTGGTCGTAGGTGATGCCTTTGGCCTCGATCCCGCTAAACCATTTAAATTTCCATTCCGATACCCGTAACTGCCCCGGAAGATGCTGATTGACCGCTTGCAATATGCGCGGCTTGAGTATGTCACTGGATAATATAGCCGGCAGAAACACCAGCCCGGCAAAGATCACCAAACATAGCGCGAGCAAGGTTCCAATTAAAGTCGACTTTGTTTTCATTTTTGACCCCATCATTAAGATAGTGCTAAAACCAGAATTATGCAAAGGTTAGTTGCTAGAGTTCCAATTTTTAATTCTTTATGATAATGGAAATTGTTTTTAACCATTCGGCCGCAATCGGCTCTTAGCGTTTTAAGAAAAAATAAAGATGAAATTATTCTTTTTTATATTTTTTATCATTTCCACGCTGTTGGCGACCTACATCACCTGGCGGCTTTTCAGCAACGCCGCCTTCAGGCGCATCTGGAAAATTGCGATCGCCCTGGGAATTGTGGGCACCTTATTTTTACCGGTCATCATGCTTATTCTTCGCCGAACCGGCGCTGACAACAGCTTCATCGATGTCCTCGTCTGGTGCGGGTATCTGGGGGTTGGTTTTTTAAGTTTCGTCTTTACCTACCTGGTCATAAGAGATCTGCTGTGGTTGCCCGCCGCTGCCTTTAATCGGATTAAAGCCCGGGTATCAAAATCGGCACCGGGAAAAGCCGCATCCAATCAGATCGAAAATCCTTCCCGTAGAGGGTTTCTGGTTAACTCCATGAATTATGGGATTGTCGCAACCGCTGCCCTATCGACAGGCTATGGCATTGTCCAAGCAAAACAGATACCGGACGTCAAAGAGGTGCGGGTACCGATAACAGATCTTCCGGAAGATTTTGAAGGGTTCAGGATTGTTCAGATAACGGATGTGCATATTAGTCCCACATTTCGTCGATCCTGCGTGGAAGAAATCGTTGCGGTTGTCAACACCTTAAATGCCGATATTGTGGCTTTGACCGGCGATCTGGTGGACGGCACTGTCGATCAGCTGGCTTCCGATGTTGCGCCTTTAGGGAAAATCAAATCCGCTGTGGGCAATTACTTCGTTACCGGCAATCATGAATATTATTCGGGGGTGATCGAATGGATCGAAGAAATCAGGCATCTTGGCTTTACGGTTTTAATAAATGAACACCGAATTATCACCAGCGGCAAAAGTAAAATGCTGTTGGCGGGTGTTACCGATTATCGTGAAAGCCGTATGCTGACAGACCATCGATCTGATCCGCAAAAGGCCCGGAATGCTTCAGCTAAAACGGATATCAAAATTCTTCTGGCCCACCAGCCCAAAAGCATTTTCGCTGCGGCCCGGGCCGGCTATGATCTGCAGATTTCCGGCCACACCCACGGCGGCCAGTTTTTTCCATGGAACTTTGTGGTGGACTTGACCCAGCCGTATGTATCCGGTTTGCACAAACACGCCGACACCCAAATCTATGTCAGCCGGGGCACCGGTTACTGGGGCCCGCCGGTGCGTTTGGGTTCTCCCTCCGAAATTACCTTGATCAAATTGGTTTCGGGCGGCGAATCAGTGAGCGGATAGCAACCCCAGGCTGGAACTCATATTTTTTCCTTTCTTATTCGATTGAAAATCACGTCCTGAAGACAAGGCGTCAGCTGCTATCCCTGTCGAGGTATTTTTCCGGTACCAGAACATTACCTTCCATGAGACGTCTCGCCGTGCGGCCCAAAATCGCCTCTTTGTAATTAAAATTGCCCTTGGTTTCTTCTACAACCGCACCCACGTCAAGGA
>JASFGM010000578.1:0-3238 GCA_050123755.1 Desulfobacterales bacterium | reverse complement strand
AACCGAAACCGGCGCTTTACTCTGGGTATCAAGTGTGAAGGTCTCGATTTTCTTGCCCAGGATACCTCCGGCTTGATTAATTTCGTCCACCGCCATGTGCACTCCTCTTTGCCAATTCTTTGCGACCGTAGCACCCCCGCCGGAAACCTCGCAAACAATTCCGAATTTAACCGCATCGGCTGATACGGCTGGTCCGCCGATACTTAAGACCAATGTTACCGCCAATACAATCGGAATACTGATGGAAAAAATTCTGCGTACCATTTTTGTCCTCCTTTCTGTAAATTCTTTTAACGCTCTCAAGCTTGCCAGGTTTTAAAAATGTTTGCTGTCCTTAAAATCCCTTTCTCCGCAGCAAGTTAGCGCTTAAGCCTGACCTCTCTCTCCAGCAATGTGGTGTCGCAATCCATGGACAGCCCGTAGTTAGAGAGTTTTAAGATAAATTGAATTGCTGGCAATAGGCCCCTATAGTTTACCACCTCCTTTGCGGTTCGAAGATCTGCTTTGGTATTGAAGACTTGTATTAAAAATAAATCCCATCTAAGATCTGCTCACAACTGCACAAATTATGTCAAGTAAAAACGCCTATTGGTTTTCTATATTTATCCCCAATAAAAATTCTATTATACAGAATTTTATTCTTTCTATTGAAATATTATACCTGTTATCCTAAGTCAAGCTTTTTTGGCATCACCGAAAAGTGACTTTTTTTCTGTACAAAAGAATAAAATTTTGAGAAGTAGAATTTTTCAGAAACATAGGATTGAATATTTCCTCGATTTAACAGCAGACCACATGCTGAGTTAAAACCATAGAAAAGGGTAACGATCCGATTAAGTGTAAGTATAATAAGGAGGCGAACATGGAAATTAAGGTCATTAATACGTTTAAAGAATCCGAGCAGGTCTGGATCGGTCTTGAAGAAGAAGGTCTGCGGCGCAAAGTATTTCGAAGTGTAAATGCAGCCCAGGTGGGTGCCAAAAAAATCGTTGCCGGACTGGCAATTTTTGAGCCCGGTGAAAGATGTGCACCGCATCATCATCCTGAATCAGAGGAATTTAATTTCATCGTCCAAGGAAGCGGCATCGTTATCGATGGAACCAATAAAAAAGAAACCCGATTTAAGTTGCACGATTTTATTTTTATTCCTGAGGGCGTGGAGCACGTGCATTACAATGACGGCAATGAGCCCCTCTTGCTTCTGTTTGCCTATGCGCCTCCCGGGGAGCTCCCATCCAGATAGCATGGACATTTTAGAATAAAACTTTTTATGCAGGCGCTGTGAATTCCATAAGCGTGAATGATGAGATCGGTGAAAAAATTCGCGCCGTGATCGCATTAGAAGTGGTTTCAAAACCCCATCTAAGGCCCAATGGCTGCGTTGCCCCGCAAGCGGGATTCGCATCTGATTTTTTAGAATAGGGTGCAGCACAGGCCTCCGGTAAATGCTCACATACCCATGTATGCTGAGAACAACGCCTTTCCCGATCAGCCTGACGCCTTGCCCTTGGACCTAACCTGAGGTTTTGAAACCACTTCTAGTATAAAAGATCTACCGGCGTTTCCTGCTGCCCCGATTTCAGTATGGCCAGCGCCACTGCCAGCGAACGTAATGCATCTTCGCCGCTGGTCCTGGGTTCTTCCTTGCCCCTGATAACCCGACAAAAATGATCCAGTTGGGCAATCAACGGATCGCGATGTTCTACATGGATATGCTCGGTTATCAGCGGATATTGCCAACCCGCCTGTTGCGAATTTTCGTAACGCACCACTTTCATATTCGGGAATGCCAGGGAGCCCTGCGTACCCAAAAAAAGGTAACAATTCTCATGGGTGCGGAAATAATACGGATTTTCACCGGTAGTGGCTTCGTAGGACCAGCTGGCAGGCACACAATCGGAAGCAATAATGCTTCCCAGGGATCCATCTGAAAATCGCAAAGAGACAATGGCGGTATCTTCCACTTCAAACCCTCTAACAGCCGAACCGGTCTCCGCATAGACCTTTTGGATTTCTCCACAAATATATCGCATGTTATCGATATCGTGAATCATATTGATCAAAACCGGCCCCCCGCCTAACTGTTTGCGCCATTCAATCTGAAAATAGTCCGACGGTTTTAACAGCACCCAGAGGACCGAAACCGCAACAAGTTTACCGATTTTTCCCTGTCGAATGGTCTGGCGCGTCATTTCCACCAGCGGATTGAACCTGCGATGGTGTCCCACAAGCAGTTGGACGTTGTTTCTGCGAGCACTTTCCACAAGCATTTGGGCTTTTTGGGTCTCCGCTGCGATGGGTTTTTCCACGAAGAGATGCACTCCGTGCTGGGCACAGGTTACGCCCACACTGGCATGCGATTCGGTGGGTGTTGCAATGATGACACCTTCAGGAGACTCGACTTTTATCATTTCCTCATAATCGCTGTAATAATTCACGCCCAGCTCACCGGCCAGTGTTTGTACAGATGGATTCACATCGCTGATGCCGACCAGTCGGCAATCGGGCAGATCTCCGGCAATGGCCGCATGTTTTTGACCCATCAATCCAGCGCCAATGACTGCCAGTCGTACCCTGTGCCGATCGTCATTTTTTCCACCTGAAAGTTCCATTGTCAAAAGGTTTCCGTGTTGTAGAACTCACCGAATAGCTCCTCATCGGAAGGCCGGTCTTCCGGGATCGGCCGGCTAACCCAGGTCACATTCATGTAATGCTTCAGCGAAATGTTTTCAGTGGTAATATTTCCGCCCCAGGTACCGCAACCCAGACTCGAAGTCATCGGCATGCCATTGGTAAATGAACCCGCATTCGTTTTGGACTGGGGTTGACGCACCATCATGCGGCTGACGGGGGCCATCAGCGCCAGCTGATGAACATGGTCATCATTAAAAGAATAAATCCCGCAGGAGTGCCCCTTGCCGCCCACCTCGTAAATCTGTCTGACCATTTCAAGGGCTGAATCAAAGCCACTGTATTTAAAAATGGATAGAACGATACAGAGCTTTTCACTGGAAAAAAGGTGCTGCTTTCCGATCTTATCTTCTTTAACGATAATAAATTTTTTGTCTTCAGGGATTGAGAAACCGGCAACTTCAGCAATTTGGGCGGCTGGCCGGGCGATGGTCTCAAAGGTTCGGTGCCCTTCAGGATCCCACATCGCTGCCTGCAGTTTGGCCTTTTCTTCCTCGCTGACCAGGTACCCGCCTTCTTTCTGAAGCTGTTCCAGAAAGCGATCATA
>JASFGM010000577.1:0-3238 GCA_050123755.1 Desulfobacterales bacterium | reverse complement strand
AACCCATCAGCTCGCTGAGTTCGAAATCACCGCCCGCGGAGGAGGCGCTGTTGTTTGGTGTGAGGGGCGCGGGGAAACCCTTGCCGAGCAGAGTGAAAGTGATGCCGTCGCCCTGTTGGCTGAAGTTCACCAGAAAAAATACGCGCACACCCGGCCCAAACAGGCACGCGCCCTGCTCACAATAGTCCGCATCGCCGCCGATTGATTCGTCGCCGGCGTAAAGCGCCGTTCCAAATTGATCGGTGAGCCCATAGCCAATTCTGACTTTATCTTCATCTTCATCGATTTCGAAAAAACGGGTATCAGATTCATTCTGTCTCAAATTAGTAGTGGAAGCAAATTCATCGGCCGTGATATCCGGCGGTGCGGAGCCGGGTCTGATCAGAGATGAATCATAGATGCCTCTCCCAAAAGTGTAATCGCCGCGATAAACAGTGCCGTCAGATGTGCCGGTGGGGACAACCAGGAAGTTTCGCGGGGATAAAATCACAAAATCTGATGTTGTTGCTGTTATTCCGAAAACGGATTCGGGCCTTTTTGATAAATTCCTGAGGATCACCCTGTTGTTGTCTGGATCGTCGATTCTTTCTTCGTAGAAATACTCATTACGATTGATGCTGATTGCCCCGCCGTACTTAGGGAAAATAGTTTGAGCTTCCAGAAATACAATCAGATCACTCCCCTCGATAATGGGCTGATCCGATATCGGGTGGACTGCAAGGCTTATTCTTTCATCCGAACTGGCATTAAAATCGTTACTCAAGGTCAGGCTGGGGGTTGCTTCGTCAAAACTTGTGACCGGGGCCCAGCTGCCGGTCTCATCGTTGGGGAGATTCCCGGTAAATTCATAGTTAATTGCATAAATGTTGCTGGTGGGAATCGTATAGCCATCGGGAAGCTCTCCGATGGGAACATTTAGTGACAGCGTACCAGGACCCGGATCGATGGACTGTTTTGCGGATGATTCAAACCAGGGACTAAAGACATTAATGGTGAAGCTGCCTCCGTCTGTTAAGTTATAGGTCGTGTTATTGAGCGGGTCGATCATAACATTCAGGTCAAAATCGGCTTTGCGAATTTCACTAAAGGCATAGCGCATCCCGGATTCGGCCATATATCGCGCCCTGCGGGAATCATTGCGGGTGGTCGAGCCGGCTATCGAAGATGTGAATAACGAGACCATGACAACGCCCAGAATACCAAAGATGAGCATCAACACCACGACATAAACCAGCACAGTGCCTGCTGGATTTAAATGCCTGCTGTTTTGTAACTGTATAATGGAGCGATGCGTTGGTTTTTGGCGTTGCTTTTTCATAAACGAATTTATTACCTCAGGCGGCATGGTTGCATTATTTCAAAGCAATAAAAGCGGTTGATCCCAAAAAGCCGACAGTATCAGGGCCCTGGCTCACTCACCATGTGCCGCGGAAATATGCGGGTCCTGAACGACCGTTCGATCTGCCCCACGGTAAAACTGACCTCGATGGCCTCGACTTCATTTACATTGTCGCCGTAATAGTTTAAATCTCTATTATAGGTTGCCGTCATTGAGAAAGTTGGGACGTCATCCAATAATAAATTCTCATTTCCAGCGACACTGAGCAAAATTTCGTCATTGCCGGCGTCATATCTGATCCGCCTGGCGAGGGGTAATGTCACGCTGGTATAATCGACATTCGTATCCGCATTGAAATCAGAAACATCGTTAATATCCCGTAATTCAAGGCTGATGCGATCGAGGGCGATTTGAGCCTTCAAGGCCCCTTCGGATGTATCTTTTGCCCGCAGGTAACCGTTAAGACCGGTGTACATGAAAAGGGTCGTAAACGTGCCGATGATCCCCACCAGAACAAGGGTGACGATCAGCTCCACCAGGGTGAACCCTCTTTGGTGCTTATTGGCGTAAAGTTTTTTAATAGGGGACAATGGGATCATCTGTTGTCCTGCAGTTGGTTAAAACAGTTATCAGCGGATGGCGAAATCTGATTGCCGGTGAAGCCTGACTCGGCGCTTGTAGCACGACTTTTAGGTTGTCAGTTGGCCCCGGGTCTACTACGATTTCATTTCCGCTGACGTCATCAAATATAATATACCGGGTGGTGATGGTGATGCCGTCAATCGTCTGGCCGTTGTAATTGGTGACAACGTTGCCCAGCGGATTGGCGGGGGGATCTGCGTTTATGTCCGCCACATATTCTGCGATGATGCGTTCCATCAAGGCCTCAGCGCCGGCCTCATCGCGTACGATTTCAACCGAATTCCAGCTGGCGTCCAGGGCGGTTCCCATAAATTGAATAAAGATCGCACCTAAAATGCCGGCCGCCACAAGAGTGACAATAATCTCTACCAGGGTAAAACCTTTTGAATCGATGGATATAAATTTAAAATGCTTCATTGCACTAAACCCGTTTCGGGAATCACCCTGATGGTGCGGTTCTGACCACTGGCTGAAAGGGTTATGGTTAAAGGAGCGTCAAGTTCATCATTGTCGGTTGTATCGACATATTGCTTGTAAGGCTTTCCGAGTCGGTCGAAAAAAAGAACCGAGGGAACAAGGGGATTAATGTCAACCCCAAAATCAGCCGCAGAGACCTTTTTGTTTTGTTCACCGGGAAAAGTGACCTGCTGGTCGGCTAAATCCGGCTCCCCAGGGTCAACCGGGATCGATGCAAAAAATAACCAATATTGATCGGTGCCGGGATCGAATTTAATTCCCCAGATCTCATCGGCATCGCTGCGCTTCATGCCCGTTGATTGGGCATAGCGAATTTGATTCCGGATTTTATCGGTCTGGCCGGCCAGATCAATTTGTTCGGTACCAATTGAGCGGCCGATGACATAGGCGGATATGATCGCCATCAGGACTAAAACGGCGGTTATCTCGATCAACGTAAAGCCGTGTTGACAGCGTTTCATTCAAATACCCTTTGAAACGATTCTGATTAGCGGTCTGTTTTTAGATTTACCCGCAGAAGGCTTAAACGGCAGCCGCTTAAGCCGACAAAAATTCATCTTAAATGGTATTATTTTTTGGTGAGCACGTCAAGAAAAAGCCTTTGTTCCCGGGAGGCAGTTATAGTCTATCCATATGTATAGACAAATAGGCCGGTTCAGGGGGCAGGAACCGCAATATCCACAGCGGGGTCAGACCTTCAATCTGGCGGGCTTTGCGTTGCTCCTTGTTCACCGACGGTTGAAAGCCCTGACGGGCAGTGATGTCAAAGGCTGCCTGAGT
>JASFGM010000576.1:0-3240 GCA_050123755.1 Desulfobacterales bacterium | reverse complement strand
AACTGCTCGGCGCTTTTTTTCATCTGTTCGATGGGGCGGCTGATACGGCGGGAGATCACCCAGCTGATGCCGGCAGCCAGCAATGCGATGATGCATCCGCCCAATGCGATTTTCAGCTGAATGGATTTGATTTCTGCTTCCACCGAAGTTGCCGGCAAAGATGTCCGCAAAACTGCCATGATACGCTGATTGTCAACCAGAGGTGTGGCAACATAGAGCATACGCTGCATAAGGGTGTTGCTGTATCGCAGAGAACGTCCGGTTTGGCCCGCGAATGCGTGAATAATTTCAGGACGGTTGGCATGATTATCCATCAGGTGGGGTTTTTCACGCGAATCCCCGATCACGGTTCCGTCGGGAAGAATAACGGTGATGCGGGTGGCCGAAAGCCGGCCGGCTTCTTTACAGATCGCGTCGATGGTTTCGGTGCGCAATGGCGAAAGCAGTCCCTGGATCTGTTTCTCCAGAAGCGCGGCTCTGGCTTTGAGATCTGCGGCGGTCTGATCCAGGAAAAATTGACGCATGGCTTCGGATGCATACCAGCTGACCGCCAACAGCGAAATTAGCGTGATCAGTAGATAGGATGGGAAAAGTCGCCAGAGCAATGGTTTGGGTCTTTTCATGGGGTCTCCCTGAACCGATACCCGACACCCCTGACCGTTTCAATATATTTGTCATAAGCGCCGAGCTTTTTACGCAGCCCGACAATCTGCACATCCACACTACGATCGGTAACCGGGTAATCGCTGCCGCGGATCGAATCCACGATATGGGAGCGAGTAAATACCCATCCGGGTCGCTTTGCCAGAAGTAAAAGCACCTGAAATTCGGTGAAAGTTAATTCGATGGGATCGCCTTTGGCCAGCACGCTGCGCCGGCCGGGATTGATTTCCAGGTCATGGATTTTCACGACGGCCATTTCATCTTGCGGCTCTTCCTTATTACGACGAAGGGCCGTGCGCACCCGGGCGATCATAACCTTGGGGCTGAAGGGTTTGGTAATATAGTCATCTGCGCCCAGTTCCAGACCGGTGACGATATCAGATTCTTCACCTTTGGCGGTTAACATGATGATCGGAATGCTGCGGAGGCGGGAATCATTTTTCACTGTTTTGGTGAACGCCAGGCCATCCATTCCGGGCAGCATCAGGTCAAGTATAATCAAATCAAACGTATCTGAACGAACTTTACGAAGCGCATCTTCACCCGTCAGGCTTCCGGTTACCTTATATCCCTCGCGGGACAGGTTATAGCGCACCAGTTCGAGGATATCCTCTTCATCATCGACTACCAGAATTTTTTCCTTTGCCATTTTCTAACTCCAAACTTGATCTAAAGTTAATTAAGTAATGTTAACATGTTTCTAATATTTGTCTCCGGCTAAGAAAAATATGAATGTATTGTTATCATAAAGTTAGGGTACTGTTAAATAATTATTAGAACCTGTCCCAGGAATTGATTTAAAATAGTCCTTGACAATGAGATGTAAAGAGATTATCTGAATATATGTTCATATATTCAAGGAGCGGATATGGGTTCTGCGAAAACCAAGTGTTTAGATGGGGATGACTGCCTGATTCGGGTGATTCACCTCGATCGGGTGGAACAGGCGCGCCGAGAAGCGGTCTCGGAAAAAGAACTGAATTGGCTCGCATCCATTTATAAGGTTTTGGGGGATCCCAGCCGCCTGAAGATTGTCCTGGCACTTAGAAATGTTGAAATGTGCGTGTGCGATCTGGCCGCATTTCTAGAACTGACCGAGTCGGCCATATCGCATCAATTGCGCCGCCTCAAAGACCTTGCGCTTGTGAAAAGCCGCCGGGAAGGCCAGGTGATTTATTATTCGCTGGATGATGAGCATGTGGCGGAGTTGTTGAATATCGGGCTAGCGCATGTCACGGAATGAAGACAGGTCTCAGGTGTCAGGTTTCGGGTGTCAGAAAAAAGATGATGATTGCGGATTCTGATAATTCTCGAGTTCATCAGATTCGTAATCCTGACACCTGAACACTGACACCTGAAACCTAATTTAAAGAAGGATAGAAAATTGAACTTTATCATTGAAATTTTGCTGGCTACGTGGGATTTGCTGGTTGATGCATCGGTTTACATCTTATTCGGATTGCTGGTGGCCGGGCTTTTACGGGTATTTTTAAATCCGAATTCGATTGCCAAACATCTGGGGCAGGGCCGTTTTAAATCCGTCCTAAAATCGGCTTTTTTGGGAATACCGATTCCATTGTGATCGTGCGGCGTGCTGCCCGCAGCCGTGTCGCTGCGCAAACAGGGCGCCAGCAACGGTGCCACCACCGCGTTTCTGATATCCACACCGGAATCCGGGGTGGATTCCATTTCGATAACCTACGCATTGCTGGATCCGATCATGACGGTTGCCCGTCCGGTGGTCGCCTTTGTTACCGCTGCGGTGGCGGGGATCACCGAAAATTTTTTTGGTGCGAGCAACGCAACGCGCAAAATTGTCCCGGATCTGAGCTGCCCTGTGGACGGCTGCTGTGACGGACAAAACTGCTCCCCCGAAGAACATCGGCACCATCATACCTTCTGGGAGAAATTTTCCGCCGGGATGCGGTTTGCCATCGGTGACCTCTGGGAAGATCTTGCGCTGTGGTTTCTGATCGGACTCGTATTGGCCGGATTGATTACGGTGCTGATCCCGCCGGATATTTTTGGAAAATATCTGGGCGCCGGCCTCCCGGCCATGCTGATCATGCTGGCGGTCGGCATTCCGTTGTATATCTGTGCGACGGCCTCCACTCCGATTGCCGCGGCCCTGATTTTAAAAGGCGTCAGCCCGGGTGCGGCCCTGGTATTTCTTTTAGCCGGTCCGGCGACCAACATGGCCTCTTTGACGGTCCTTACCAGCACGCTGGGCAAGCGTGCTACCGCCATATACCTGGCATCGATTGCGGTATGCGCTGTCGTATTTGGTTTAATCGTGGATCAGGTTTATGCGTCTCTAGGCATTTCGGCCCAGGCGGCGGTGGGCCAGGCATCGGAAATTGTGCCCGAATGGGCCGGATTGATCGGTGCCATTGCTATTCTGGGGATGTCAATCAAACCCGTCTGGAACGCCATCAGGGCGCGTTTCAAGCCGGCAGGCCCGCAAGCTGAAATGGAACCTGAGCATCTAAAGGCCCACGCGGAACGGTTGCCGGTAATTTCCGATTGCGGCCCTGACTGTGACTGTTCATCCGGATCGAACCGATCCTGAACGCATCC
>JASFGM010000575.1:0-3244 GCA_050123755.1 Desulfobacterales bacterium | reverse complement strand
AGTACATCAAGCGCACATCTGCGTTTTTTCCCTGGTTGCCCAAAAAGTATTAATTTGAATTTGAGCTGTGGTGGGCAGTCACAGCGCGAATCACTGGTTTTGAGGCGCTGTAGAGCATCAGGATCAGTAATGGGCTGATGACCAGCCATGTAAGAATTGCATATAGGGTTAAATCCCACAGGTTGGCCATGCTGCCCCAAAAATCATTTTGAAGTAAGCCGATCAAATCTGTATTGATTAATGGCAACCCCTGCTGTTTGAATAACCAGTTGCCGACGCCGTAAAATGGCGTCAGCATAACGAGCTGCAATGGGTAAACCATATAGTTCACGACCTGAATGGCCGGCAGATTCAATCGCAGCGCCAGGGCGGCAACGGTGCACAGCAAAGTGGTTGCGCCCAAAACGGGAAAAATACCCAAAACAAATCCAAGCGAAATGCACAGCGCTATTTTTTTCAGGCTCATACCCTCTTTGAGCATCGATTTTACCGCACTCAATATCCTCGTCTTAATTGCCCTGATCATGAAATGCTTCCATCAAATTCGTTATGGATGAAAATATCGATTCCTGCCAATTTGGCTATTTTCATTGACCATCGCATGGTATCACCACCTTAGTAATTGCGCGTCGAACTTAATTGCCATAACCGCCTTCACTGTATGCGGCATAATCGGGCAATGCGTGCTTAAACGATTCTTTCATTTTTGCGATGATGTTTTTTTGGATCTGACGGACCCGTTCTCTTGAGATCCCATATCGCTTGCCGATTTCCGCCAGTGTTTCAGGATCTTCTGCGAAAATTCGCTGGTTAAAAATATCGAGTTCTCGTTGATTCATTTCCTTTTTGAATTCAGCAATGCGTTGATGAAGAATAGTTTCGAACTCTTTTTTTGATATCTTGTCTTCGAGTGGTTCGGAGGAAGTTTTCAAAAATTCTATGCGCGCGGCATCCGTGTCGTCTGTCAAAGGGGCATCCAGAGAAATATCCCAGCCATTGATCCGTTGGTCCATTTCAACCACTTCCTTTTTGGACACCCCCAGTCTATCGGAGATAAGCTCCGCTCTGGGTTCAACGCCTTCATCCCGTAATTTTTGCTTTTCTTTTTTAAGCCGGAAAAAGAGCTTTCGTTGTGCCTGGGTGGTTCCGATTTTTACCAGGCGGAAGTTATCCATTAAATGCTTGATAATGTATGCTTTAATCCAAAATGAGGCGTAGTATGAAAATTTTACCTTCTTGTTTGGATCGAATTTTTCAACCGCTTTCATCAGCCCTAGATTGCCCTCCTGAATGAGATCCAACAGATTCTGCATCCATATTCTGCGGTAATCCAATGCAATTTTTACGACCAGCCGAAGGTTCGACGTCACCAACTTGTGGGCCGCCCGGCTATCGCCCTGCGCGTTGAGCCTTTTAAAAAGGATTTGCTCTTCATCCCTGCTCAGCAACTTATACTGGCTGATGCTTGTTAGATAGTTTTGAAGCGTATTGGGCACAACCGATCTTTCGGCCTTCGGCGTTGGTCTGGACGAGAAGCCCGGTGCTGCTTTCCGCCGATTTCGCTTCCCGTTCCCGGGTAAATTACGGGTCTGCGGGTTTTGCTTATCTTCTAGAACCGTTTTTTTGTGACTCAGCATTCTGTTCCTCCTCTGACCATGCCCGTCTTCCGTTCTGTGGCATTTACTAATGAAGATCCGTGACTTTGCATGCGTTATGTGTTTCAGGTTAAAAAATTTAGCGAAATTTCTTATGCGGGCAGCTTTTGCGCATAATGGCTGTCATCGCATAAAGTCATCGCTCTGATTTTGATACGATCTAATCTTAGACAGAATGTAGAAATTTTTATTATTGTCTAAGTTATGTCTGAAGATAAACATGTTCATTGGATTGTCAACAGCCGCGACCCCCTTAATCTGCCTTTTTCTTAGCCATTCTGTGCCTTGAGAACTGAAGCGCTAATGGTTCGAATAAATTGCATAAACCCGGCCTATTTTAAGCAGGATTCCGCAAAACTTGACTGAGGGGTAGTCGGTAGTGCGATCAACATCGGCGCCAATATCGATCATGCACGCCGCTTCCATAACCTGGGTTTTTCCGTTTTTCTGGTTTCCTACCGCGGGTACGGATTAAGTGACGGCCAATTTCCGTCAGAGGAGCAGATGTATGCCGACGCACAAGCCGCCTGGAATTACCTGTTCAAACAAAAGCGCATTGACCCCAATCGCATTTTCATTTACGGACATTCAATCGGCGGTTCCGTTGCCATCGACCTTGCTGTACGCCACCCGAATGCGGCCGGATTGATTGCAGAGGCAACATTTACGTCCATCTTCGATATGGCGCGCTTAAAATACAGATATCGTCTCTTGCCCATGGGACTCATTGTTGAGCAAAAGTTTGATTCTCAGAGGAAAGTCGGGCATTTGAAAATTCCGGCGTTGTTTATCCATGGTACAAAAGATGCTCGGGTTCCGCCCGAGATGAGCCGCCGCCTGTATGAAAAAACGTCATCTCCTAAACGATTAACATTTATCAAGGGCGGCGGTCATAACAACAGTGCCGCTGTTGGTGGTGAGGATTATTTGCGCAGCATCAGACAATTCGAGGGATTTGTCAGTCAAAAATCATAGGTAAGATCTGTCTCTTCACAAATCATATCAGCCACTTGGCGATGTAAAAGCTTAGCGTCGCAACCACCGTACATAGAACCACGCCCCAGAGAATATCGACCACCACAATATTGAGCGGCCAATCTTTGAGCAGGGCTAAATTCGTCAGATCATAGGTTGCATATGTGAAAAAACCAAAAAGTGCGCCCCACAGCGCCGCGTGACGCACTGAATCTTTAGCGACGCCGGGCAGGACGGCGAAGATCAGAATCCCGGCAATATACATCAGATAAAAAATGATGGCGGCGGTCCAGTTGACATTCGGGCTGAGGATATATTTCAAGTTTTTCTGATAAAATCCCTTGGCCGCAACGCCCAGCCAGATCAGGTCAATAATGAAAAAAACGGGTACGGTAAGTGCATACAGCTTAAGATAAAATGAAATGTTCATATTCACCTCGAATAAATGATGTTTTGACTGAATACAGAGCCTGACACATGATTATTTGGTCCGATTTTCAAATGCTGAGCGCAGGCGTTCCACACGCCGGCGGTTGGCACCGAAGTCGTAATAGCCTGTTCGAGATGCGGACCTCACATGTATGATGGTTTCTTCAGAAGGAAAGTAGAACGCC
>JASFGM010000574.1:0-3247 GCA_050123755.1 Desulfobacterales bacterium | reverse complement strand
GGATCAAAATGATCTGAATCAAATTCGGTGATGATCCCTTTTTGGCGCCCCATGCGGCGATCATGAATGATGGAAACCAGATATTGTTTGGCGTCGCCGATACTTTCAAAGTCGCTGATTTTAACCGGCTTTAATTTCGAGGCCAACATGATTTCAGAGCGCGCCATCAACCAGCTCGAAAAATGGTTGTGGGTTGCATGATAAAAGACGGATTCATCCGGAATGGTCGGCAAGATATCTTCCATTTCGCGCAAATTGGAGGCTTTGCCGATCTCTTTGCCGTCCGGCAGCCTGAAGACAAATTCACCGAATCCCAGGAATTGCATAAAAAAGCTGCGGATTTCCGAATGGAGAGTGGTTGAGTTTTTATTTAAAAAGACAGCCGGAATTTTTTGTGCCAGTTTCCGATTGGATTCTTCGGAGCTGAAATTGAGCAGCGGTAAATCCGGGCTTTCCGTTTTGATCATAGACAGAAGCTTGAAGCCGGCCGCATCATCTAATTTCCCATTTCTGGGAAAACGGACATCGGAGAAAACGCTGAGCAGATAGGGCCTGTACTTCTGATAAAGGTCGACGGCTTCTTCATAGGTTTGCGCAACCAGAATTTTGGGACGTGCGCGCATCCTTAAAATCCGGTGTTCATCATTAAGGGATTCTTCCATGACAACCTGGGTCTGCGTGACAATTTCTTTATACAACAGCGGCAGTAAAGATGAATAATAAATAGGTGAATCCTCGACGATGATGATGACCCTTACCCGTGCGCGCTGGGTGTCGTAGGCCACATTCATGCGGTCTTCCAGATTTTTAATGAGCGCCAGCAAAAGATCCGAGTTCCCCGACCAGACATACAGCCGATCAATGGAATTGCGATCTGAATATTTGCGATCAAGTAGATGGCGGCTGGTGTTTTGAATCATCAGGAAAACAGGCAGTTCCGGGAATTTGCTTTTTATCTGACGGCCGAGTACATACGCATCGGTTTCATCGACCTGGGGCATGGTGATAACCAGATCGAATTTTTTTTGGGATAGGGCATCTAAGGCCTCACGGGCAGAAGAAACCCAGGTAAGCATTGGCGGGCGAGAGAGATTTAAGCCACGGTATTCATGGATGATGCGTTCCGCAAGACGGCCTTCTTCTTCCATAATAAACGCATCATAAGGGCTGGAGACCAGAAGGATTTCGGTGACCTTCCGGGCCATAAGCTCATGAAATACCTTAAAGGAAAGATCAAAATCTTCAGGTCCGAATAAGCCTTGAGTTAACATAATCCCCGTAAATTCATTGCTTCAGGTTAACCGCTTCTAATAAATATATGGTTATCATCAGTCAAATGCAAGTTCTCTGGCCACTGGCCGTTTTTAGGTGTCAGGTGTCAGTCAGTTGGCTCAAAGCTGAAGGCTCAAGGCTGAAAGGCTGGGAGGCCAGGAGGCTTGAAGCTTTAGAGCCATCGAGCTTTCCATCTTCCCAGTCTTATCGCTTCCTTGCCCATCAACCTTTGAGCCTTCAGCTTTGAGCTTTGAGCTATTTGGTTGACACCTGAATACTGACACCTGAAACCTATTTGAGGCCAGCGGCCTCGAAGTACTTCCCCTGCCAGGAATCTCTTTTTTCCAGCGTTTTGCGTATGAGATCCAGGGTTTCGGTCTTTTTAAGGGACCATGCCGGTGCCGCCAACTCCGGCCGGTGGGGATCTCCTGTAAGCCGCTGAACAACGATTTCAAAGGGAATTCTTTCCAAAAAATCACAGACCAGATCGACGTACTCTTGCTGTTCGAGGCATTTAAACTCACCCTGTTGGTAGAGTTCCTCCAGGCGCGTGCCTTTGACCACGTAAAGCAGGTGTAATTTAATACCGTCAAGGCCCGATCTTGCGATAGTTTCGGCCGTGTGCAGCATGTCCGGCCGGGTTTCATGGGGGAGTCCCAAAATCACATGCGCACATATTTTGATGCCTCGGTTTTTGGTTTTTTCGACGGCATCGAGAAAACATTGAACATCATGGCCGCGGTTGATGAAAGCCAGCGTCGCATCGCGGGCCGACTGCAAACCATATTCGACCCAGACCAGGTAGTGTTTGGCATAGTTCTGGAGCAGATCTAAAACGGGGTCATCCACGCAGTCGGGCCGGGTGCCGATGGATAGCCCGACAATATCATCTACGGCGAGGGCCTCTTCATAAAGGTGTTTTAGCTTATGCAGCGGCGCATACGTGTTGGAAAATGACTGGAAATAGGCGATAAATTTTTTAGCCTTGTACCGTTTTGACAGTGATTTCTTTCCGTTGCGAAGCTGATCGGCCACCGTCAAACCGTTTGCATGGGCACCTGTTCCGGATCCGCGGATATTGCAATAAATGCACCCACCGCTCGAAATGCTGCCATCGCGATTGGGGCAGGTCAGACCGGCGTCGATGCTGATTTTTTGAACCCGACACCCAAAGAGATTCCTCAGATATGAATTTAAGTCATTATAGCGTTTTTTCGCTGCCATTTGCCAAAGCCTTGACCGCTCATTTGACCGGTAATATAATCAATGTTCTTGGAAACCCTAATTGAGCAAAAAATGCTCAATTAGGTGTGAATGGTTATTAACGATTAACGAATAACTAATAACAGATAACCCCCAGTTTTTAAATGGTTTATTATCCTAAAAAATACGACATCATTGTTGTCGGCGCAGGTCACGCCGGTTGCGAGGCGGCGCTTGCGGCCGCCCGGATGGGCTGCAGCGTTTTGCTGATGGCAATCGATTTAGACAAGCTGGCTGCAATGCCATGCAGCCCCTCAATCGGCGGCATGGCCAAGGGACAGCTTGTTAAGGAAGTGGACGCGCTGGGCGGCGAAATGGCAAAAATTACCGACAAAACGGCCATTTCCTTTCGAAAGCTGAATACAAAAAAGGGGCCCGCTGTTCATTCATCCCGCACGCAAAATGATAAAATTCGATACCATATGGCCATGAAGGCGGTCATCGAATCGCAGCCAAATTTGGATCTTAAGCAGACGATGGTGGAGCGGCTCGTGGTGGAAGACAAGCGGGTGACCGCTGTGGAAGATCATACCGGGTTTGGATATCAAGCCCCGGCTGTTGTCCTGGCCACCGGCACCTTTCTAAGCGGACTGATTCATATCGGGTTTAATTCGTTTCGAGCCGGCCGGGCCGGCGAATTTGCATCTTACGGTCTGGCATCTGACCTCAAGGAACTGGGATTTGATCTTGGCCGCATGAAAACGGGCACGCC
>JASFGM010000573.1:0-3260 GCA_050123755.1 Desulfobacterales bacterium | reverse complement strand
TAGCAACACGCCGCCGATACTCAGATGACCCTGCTGGATATTGGCCTGAATGAGATCGAAATTAACTTTTTTTATTTTGGGGATCTCTGTAAATGCTTTCAGCAGCAAGCTCTTTCCGATATCGTGTACCAGGCCCATCAGGAAAAATTTTTCCGAATCATCCAGCTTTAAATGTTCGGCGATGAGCTTCGAACCGTAGGCGCAGGCCAGTGAATGCACCCATAGTTTATCCATTAAGATTCTGAACTGAACCTGATCGGTTTCATACATGCTTTTATTGGCAATCGCGACAATAAGGTTGAACGTTTCTTTTAAGCCCATCCGTGGAATCGCTTCTTTGATATGGTGAATTTCCTGAATCCCGCGATAAACCGGACTATTGGAAACCGATAGCAACCGCAGCGAGATGACCGGATCTCTCTCAATAACGGCGGCGACGTCTTCAGCCGTTGAGTCTGCCCGTTTGATAACTGACTGCACATCACGAACGACCTGGGGCATTACCGGTGGCGCAATCTTGCCGGCTGAAAAATCTTGAATAATCTTGGCAAATATTTCTTTGATGGGGGCATTTCCTTTTTTCAACAGATAATCTTCGGATTCACCGGAATTTGATTCAACAAACTGAACAAATCGGTCCATCAGGTCGCTGTCAAATTGTTTGCCGCCGCCCTTTTTGATTTCAGCAATGGCGTCTTTTGTACTGAGAGCGGGTGCTTTGGAAAACGGGAAAATTAAAGTATCAAGCTCATTGAAAATAGAAATGATCCGGGCCCCCAGCGGAATTTCATCGCCGCTCAAGCCGTCGGGGTATCCACTGCCGTCAAAGGCTTCATGATGGTGCCGGATTATAGGCAGTACCTCTTTAAAGGTGCTCAGATTGGAAAGAATTTTTTCACCAACACCGGGGTGTTTTCTTATCTGGACTTTTTCATCATCGGTTCGCTCTTCAAGTTCTCTGAGAAGTCTGTCCGGAAAAAAAATCAAACCAAAATCATGCAACAAACCGCCAATATATAGGTTAAAAATTTCGTCCTCTTGGAGAAGCTTAAATTCTTCACCGAAATTGGCGCAGTTGTTTGCCACGCGTCTGGAATGATTTCTTAGCAATGGATCCCGTTGCTCAACGACCGCATCCAGCGCTCGCACGAGCTCCAGCAACAATTCTTTGAATTCAGATTCTGATTTGGGCATTGAGAATGCAGCCATCTATGATTCCTCAACAAATAAATCGTCACTGTGAATACTTATAGCATAGCATTTTAAGGATAAGATAGCTATAGAATGTGCATACAGGCTTTCAGATCAAATAGGAATTGACACTTAAATTTCTTTTCCATATGATCGATTCATGAGAAACGGGTGCCGATCTTCATTTTAAATTACAGTCCCCGAAACCTTTCAAATAAAGACATCTAACATCTTCCCATCAGAAATTCATGTGGGGGTTGAAGAAACAAAGAAAGTTATCCAATTATGGATCTCGCAGCCGCCTGGAATGCCGAATTCATCGAGGCGCAATACAAACGCTGGAAAGCCGATCCAACCAGCGTTTCCCGTGACTGGCGCTTTTTTTTCGAAGGTTTTGACTTGGCTGCATCCGCTGCGCCTGAAGTTGCTCAAGACTTTGATGAAGAACAACTGTTGCGGCAATCACGGGTTGAGTCGCTTATTTATCGCTACCGGGATCTGGGACATCTGCTGGCCTGCCTGGATCCCCTGGCGGCATGCCCCACCGAACACCCCCTGCTGGTCCTGGAAGCATTTAAATTAACCCCGCAAGATCTGGACCGGGAATTTTTTACCCGCCGCTTTGCAGCATCCGGACATGCGCCCCTGAAAGCAATTGTTCAGGCGCTCAAAGAGACCTACTGCCGCTCCATCGGTGTGGAATTCATGCACCTGCAGGATCCTTCGGAGCGACGCTGGCTGCTGAATCGCATGGAACCGATTCGCAACCGACCCCGCTTGGAGCCGGGTGCCAAACGGCGCATATTGAACCGCATTGTCAGGGCTGCTCTTTTTGAACAATTTTTAAACAAAAAATACATCGGCGTCACCCGCTTTTCCCTGGAAGGTGGCGAAGCCCTGATTGCAGCACTGGATTTTTTAATTCAGCATGTGGCCGAATCCGGCGGCAAAGAAATCATTCTCGGTATGGCGCATCGGGGACGGCTAAATGTTCAGGCCAACATCCTTCAAAGACCCTATGAAGATATACTCAGCGAGTTTGAAAGCTGCTACAATCCCGAGGAGCTCGTTGGCGCCGGTGATGTAAAATATCACAATGGGTATCTGGCCAACCTTCAAACCGCCAATAATCAACCGCTGCGCATTTTTTTAATGAACAATCCGAGTCATCTCGAAGCGGTTAGCCCGGTAGTGGAGGGGTTTAGCCGTGCCCGCCAGGATCTCATCGGCGATAGCGGCGGAGCGCAGGTCCTGCCGCTTTTAATCCACGGCGATGCTGCTTTCGCGGGACAGGGTATTGTCGCTGAGACCTTGAACATGTCGCAACTGGAAGGCTATAAAACCGGCGGAACGATTCACATGATCATCAACAATCAGATCGGTTATACCACCCTTCCCGAAAATGCGCGCTCTACCCGATATTCGACCGATATCGCCAAAATGCTGATGGTACCCATCTTTCACGTGCACGGCGAAAACCCCGAAGCCGTCTTGCATGTCATGCAACTGGCCGCTGATTACCGTCGCGCGTACGGCAAAGATGTTGTCATTGATCTGGTCTGCTACCGCCGTTACGGGCATAATGAAGGCGATGAACCCTATTTTACCCAACCCGGAATGTATGACCGCATCCGCCAGCGACCTTCGCTGCATCAACTTTACGCCGACCAATTGATTTCCGAAGGTATCGCCCGCCAGGACGATATCGACAAGATGACGGCAGAAATCAACAGCCAATTGGACCAGGCTTATGCAACGGTTCACGGCAGTGAATGCCCCTTTCCAGAATCCCGATTCTATGAAGAATGGGAAGGCGTCAGCACGGCTTACACCCACGACCCGATTCCCACCGGTGTCGATGAAGCCGTCCTGATTTCGCTTGCCAAAAAATTAAATTCAGTTCCGGACCACTTTAATCTGAACCCGAAACTGCAACGCCTGTTTAAAAAGCGCCTGGAAGCAGTTGAACGCGGTGAAGGCATTGATTGGGCCAATGCCGAAGCCCTGGCGTTTGCATCCCTCCTGAAAGAAGGGTTTTCCATCCGCCTGAGCGGACAGGATAGCGGCCG
>JASFGM010000572.1:0-3263 GCA_050123755.1 Desulfobacterales bacterium | reverse complement strand
CAGCCGCGATATGATGAGTAGAGAGCCTGATACGCAAATTTATTGGGCCGGTTGTTTTGGTTATCATGCTTTCTTTGTGCGCCTGTGGATATATGCCGCAATTGCCGCCAGGCCTAAAATGCAACCTATGCCGATAACAATATCTTTGATGGTGGGGCCTTCTGCTTGAATCGGCTTTTTTGCGGCAACCGGCATTTCAATCTCACGGGCAGAAATTATCCATTCCGCCCGGTGTCCCGCACCAGCCAACAAAACAATTTTCAAATCGGTCTTCTGAGGGACCTTAAACGAGAATTCGCCCTGCCCGTCTGTGGTTCCCTTAAGGAGCTCATTTCCCTGTGGATCCGTAACGATGATTTTGCCCGCCTTTACTTTTTTACCGCCGCTGAATTTGCTTTCCACATAGACGGTATCTCCTTCAATCCAGGCAAAGAGATTCACGCGGTGGGCATCCAGGAGTTCGATCCGGAAACACAAAAGGCAGATAACTAAAAATAAGTAGAAAATTGGTTTTGCCAAGCTCGATTTGAGAATGTTCGGTTTTATGGGTCAACCTCATTGTTTCATGCATAAATTCGAAATCCGAATTTCGGGCTTCGATTTTTATAGTTTTATTTAATCTTTGATAAATCCATATTAACTCATTTCCTATAAACAAGTATAATATTCACTGCCTTTAAGGACCGGGCAGCATTGTCGGTTGGACTTTTTTTAAAAAAGCCACACATAGCGTCGTGACAATGCCTTCAATGATCATTACCGGAATATGCGCCACAATCACAATGGCTGAAACTTCAAGAAAGTTTTCCTCGGTAAATATCAGGGCCAGACTCAAAATTATTGCGCTTAAAAATACGGATAAAAAGCCGCAGCCGAAGGCCGACGAGAGCGCCAGGGTGGTATTTTTATGAACAAAGGGACTGAAAACCAGATAGCAAAGAACTGCCGGCAGGGCCATAATCATCGTGTTGACCCCTAAAGCGGTAATACCGCCGAATTGAAACAACACCGCCTGAAGCACAAGCGCCACCAGTATAACAGGAAAAGCAGCCCATCCGAGCAGCAATCCCACGAGGCCGTTGAGAATTAAATGCGCATTCGAAGGCCCGATGGGAACATGAATCAGTGAGGCCACAAAAAACGTTGCCGAAAGAATGCCGGCCCGGGCAATACGGTCATAATCGAGTTTCTTCAGACCGATCGCCGTTCCGGCCGTTGCCAATGCGGCCCCCGATATAAGTACGGGACCGGATAATACGCCTTCTGAAATATGCATATCTTCTTGTCCGTGGACAGTTGTTCGTTGTCCATTGAGATGCGGTCGGCCTGAAAGGCCTCAAGATTAAACGCCTAAAATATTTTAGCGGTGTTGCCAGTCGTGAAATTTGACCCAGATGACCGCTCCGAGTTCCACATCTTTTTTTTGACCTGCCTGGCTTAATTTGAAATCGGCCGGATTTAAGGCCGCAAATCCCCACCAGCCGGATATCGGTGCTGCATAGGTAAACACGCCATTTTGATCGGCTTTAATCGTCTGGGTAATCATATAGGCGGTGGGCGCCGTATACTTCTTATCGATGTTGTAATATTCGACTTCAACCTCGGCAAACGGTATGGGTTTGCCGTTGAGCTTAACAATACCCTGAAAGACATTACCGGCATACAGGCCAAAAGGTTTTGACAAGGGGACAATTTCGGTTTTTAATCCAATTTCCGCATCCCAGCCTTCATCATCGCCAAAGGCGGATATCACTGTTTTAGTATAGTGAATGATAAATGAATCTTCAGCCGGCTCCCAGTAGGGTTCGGGCTCCATGTAAAACATATACACGCCCGGACGCCCGACCGGATACGCCGTCTTCCATGCGCTCTGACCCATTACCTGTGTTTTTTTAAGTGAACCGAGCAGGTCATGCTGCTTTCCGCCTGCAAGCACATGAAATGCTTTCGGTTTAACCATCTCCATGCCTGCCATTTCAAAGGGGTGAGAAAAAGAGAGGATGAATGTTACCGTCCGGCTATCGCCCTGCATCACCATGGTATCGGTCGGAATAAGCATTCCAAAATGCGACCGCGCCGGCAGGCATGTCATGAGGATAAATATCATCACAATAAAGACCATGCTGGGTTTTTTCATTTTTGCACCTCCTCAATGCCTAAACAATAAAAAAGCCACGCGCTGTTTTCCTCTTCAGAGAAAAATCGCCTTCGTGGCTTTCGATAGCGTCTTTATGCAAAATATCCCTAAGGCTTCTTGCCTTAATTGAGAATTGAATATCAGATTAAAGAAATCAGTGTCAAGGAATTATTGATGCAAAATTCATCGGAAGTTGAGATTCAAATTTAACGGCTTCGCCGGCTTCAACGATATTCTTCAAAGATAATTTTATGGTCGACTAAATTCATGCATTTGAGTTTTGCTTTGATGGTCTTTTGACTGCCAAAAATGTCCACCAGCAAAAATTCACCATTATGCTGCGGCTCCAGCACATTTACAGATTCTAGAATCAGTTCCTCTTTATCATCGCGCAAAAAATAAGCACTTGCTTCACACATCGGGTAAGACCTCCTTGATTTTTTCATCGACAATGCGCTGTACCATATGGGGCAGGGGCTCTACAACAAATCCAACCAGGACCACTGATTCCTGGGTCAATGGCAATAGGATTTTGGGGGCCGGGCTGGAGGTGATCGCTGCGGCCATCTTGGGAGTCACTTCCCCCAGCATGGCATTCGCCCAAGTAATCGCAATGGGACCCAGGATGAGATCGGCTTGGCGCACTGTTTGAACGATGGCATTTTCACCGGAAGCCCCGCGGTTAGCTCCGGCTTTAAGCATCTGGGCCGAGGCAACCGCATTGGTTCCCAGACCAATTAATTCAACCGACTCTCCGTAGGCTTCCTTCAGATATTTGATCAGTGTGGCGCCGATACCGCCGCCCTGACCGTCAATAACACATAGTCTTTTCATTTCGTTTTTTCCTGGTGTCTTGCTGACACGGTATTAAAACTTAACATCTAAAGTAATATCAAGTAAATTAATTTTTTTTGAAAGGTCATTTTAAATTGATGCTGACTCTAAATCTGTATTCGGGCGAAGCATCTTGACTTGGCCGGCAAAAGTCTTTATCTAGCATGCAATACAACTCAGTTCGCTTCGCCCATCATTGGCGTCATGGAGAGCGGAAATAATGGCGTGATGGGTTTAGCGGATTAAAGATAAATTAAATATGAAGCAGAAAATTGAAAATCTAGTCCTTAAT
>JASFGM010000571.1:0-3263 GCA_050123755.1 Desulfobacterales bacterium | reverse complement strand
CGCTCTGGCAGCACCGGGGCTGTGCCACTGGCTGCCGCATCGGTCGGGCTGGGTGCTGAATATTTTGCCTGCCTTTCGGTGAATGAAGAGTGTCTCATCTCCAATATGGATGCGCCCGAGGCCAAACCGGATATAGAACAAGAAAAGCGTTAAGAAAGTGACTTCAATGGCGACCTTGACAGTCAATGCTATGGCCCTATAATCTTAATACATGCTTGGGGCTTCGCCCCAATTGGAATGTTGGAAATATGGGTTTTGCCCCCCAGACCTCAGAGCCTATGGATCGGAGAGGATATGGGACTGTTGGATTAATGGCAATAATCGTCTGGGAGATAAAAATGGATAAGATTCTTTAAGAAACCATTATTCCATCATTCCATAATTGCGCTAAATACTCGAGGGGTCGGGGAGTTTTTCTATCCCATTTTCTCGACAGGCCCGCCTGGGGGTCCGCCGCTGCGAGCCGCAACAAATTTATCTCGGGCTTCGACAACGCCCCCAGAACGTCTAGATCACCCCATAACAGGCAGCGATGACCATCGCCGCCGTGGGAATCGGTCCTCTGGGGCTGCCCCGGGGTGAATTTAGCGGATCTGCTGCCGTTGTTGAAACTCAGCCTATATTGTTGCGGCTCGCAGCGGCGGACCCCCAGGCGGACCTTCTGACCTTATATGAAGCAAGCTGTACTTGCCGTAAAATGGGTTTCTGGGGAAAACTCCCCGACCCCTCAAATACTCAGATCTTAGAAACTCTTTTATATTTTCATAAGGTTATATAAACTCCGAGGTATTAAGGAGGGCATTTAACATGAGAGGGAGCTTTAAATATTTAGCTGTATTCGTTGGGATTTTTCTGCTAACGGCCAGTTTTTCAAGGGCCGATTCCCAACCTCCAGCCGTAGGCGGTGCTTTGCCGGAATTTGATCTTAGCGTGCCCAAAAGTGATGAACAGCAGAGATATTTAGGCGTCGCCGGCAAAACCTTCACGATTCCGCAAATAAAGGCCGAAGTGGTTATCATCGAAATATTTAGTATGTATTGACCTTTTTGCCAGAGGGAGGCTCCCTCTGTCAACGAAATGTACCGCAAAATCGAAAGCGACAAAAGGCTTAAGGATAAAGTCAAGCTGATCGGCATCGGCGCCGGGAACTCGGCTTTCGAAGTCGGCTATTTTAGAAAGACCTATAAGATACCGTTTCCCCTTTTCCCGGATGGTAATTTTTCAATCCATAAAAAGGTGGGGGAGGTCAGAACACCTTTTTTTATTTGTATTCGAATAGGCAATGATGGCAGCCACCAGGTTTTTTATTCAAAAGTTGGCGGCGCCAAAGATGCGGATCAACTCTTGAGAAAGCTCCTTGCGGATTCAGGATTATTATAAGGAGGTGCTGTCAATGAAAAAATTATTTTTAATAAACATCGCATCGAGCTTAATCTTGTTTTTATCGGTTACGCCTGCTTTAAGTGCCTCCGAAGCATTCAAGGGGAATATTTATAATCCGGGACAATTAAAACCGGTTGACAGTACCTTAAAAGTCAAAGTTGGAGATCTCGCGCCGGGCTTTACGTTGCCTTCTATTTCCGGAGAAAAAATCTCTCTCGGCCAATATCGTGGCAAAAAGCATGTGGTCATTTCTTTTGTCCCCGCAGCCTGGACACCGGTTTGCTCCGATCAGTGGCCGGGCTATAACATTGTAAAACAAATGTTTGAGGAAAACGATGCCGTACTTCTCGGTATCACAGTCGACAATATCCCGACGCTGTATGCCTGGACCAAACAGATGGGGGAGCTGTGGTTTCCGGTACTTTCAGATTTTTGGCCCCACGGCGCGGTGGCTGAAAAATATGGCGTATTACGGTCCAGTGGTGTTACGGAACGGGCATTGATATTTATTGATAAAAATGGACGCATCCAAGATATCCAGGTTTCGGATATCAATGTAAGACCCGATCTGGCGCAATGTGCCACGACTTTGGAAGAAATGAATAAAAAATAATAGAAGTGGTTTCACAAAGGATAATTTTGATGAATCTGATCCGGCGTACGTCCATATCTCAAGCAGTTCTGCTCGTAATTATTTTCTTCATTATGACTCCTGAAGCGGGTGCCGGCGTCACCATTCAAAAAATTTCAGAATCGGCACTTGATGAGCTGATTAAAGCCGACCACAACAAATTCCTGATCACCTTTATGGCCGCGTGGTGTGGCCCCTGCATTGACGAATTGCCCGCCTTAAACAAATTGTATCAAAAGTATAAAACCCAAGGCCTAAAATTGATCGGTATCAGCATTGATATGGAAGGGCCACAGGCCCTGCAACCGATTGTTGATAAATTGAAGGTCGGTTTTCCGGTTTATTGGTATGGAAAATCCGCTGTTCAGAAATTTTCTCTATTTGCCATACCCATGATTTTTTTCGTGAAAGACGGCCGGATCGTCGAAAAGTTGCCGGGCAGGCGATCTGAAAAGGCACTCAATAAAAAGATTCGTGAATTTTTGAATCAGTAAATGGATTCTTTATTTTTACGTGCCCGCTCCACTGCTCTCCAAACCTGATCCACCGTGTAAAAATCGCTTTTAAAAACCGGCTCGCCCTTTGAAGAGAAAACAACCAGCAGGGGAACAGTCAGGCTGCCGACCGCTTTGAGCTTTGCTTTTCCGGCAGGGTTGCTGGCGGTGATGTCGACCTTCATTGGCACGATATCTTCATCCGCAAGCAGATTGGTAATTTTACGATCGTGCAGAACACCTTCTTCGAGCGCTTTGCAGTTTAAACACCATTCGGCCGTAAAATCCATTACCACAATTTTATTTTGCCGAACGGCCGCTTCAAAGCGTGCGGGGGTGAAATAAACCCAGTCAATCGGTCCCTCCCCGGACAGCTTGATGGCCCCCGCGATCGGCAAGGCCATCAAAATTATTCCCAGACTGACAAAAACCGTTTTGATTATTTTTTTTGCGGCCAGGCGCATGCTGCGGTAGGCCAGCCAGGCACCTCCGGCTGTAACCAAACCCATTACCGGCCACCAGAAAAGTTTGCTGGGAGGATTGGGTGGCTGACTTAAAAGTGCACTGATGCCGACACCTAAGAAATAAGCTGCCGCCGCTAACATAAAAAGGGCCATGACCTGCTTGATCAATTCACTGGCGGGTCCTGCTTTCGGCATCCGCTTGACCAGATTGGGAAAAGCCGAGAGAATCAGATACGGCAGGGCCATCCCCCCACCGATGGCGGCAAAAGTGGTCAAGGATGTCAGCGGCGT
>JASFGM010000570.1:0-3265 GCA_050123755.1 Desulfobacterales bacterium | reverse complement strand
GTGGCATTTTGATCGTGCGTGGTCCCCTGGGGCCCGACCAGCAAATTCCCGGGGGCATTGGAAGCATAAAGGCGCGCGGCTTCAACAATTTTTTCAGCAGGGACCCAGCTGATTTTTTCAACCCGCGCGGGTGTAAAATCTTTGACATAGTCCTGTAATTCATCGATGCCATGAATCCAATTTTCGCAGAAGGCCCGGTCATGGAGGCCTTCTTTAAAAATGACATGCATCATGCCGGCAGCGAGGGCGGCGGTTGTGGCGGGCCGGGGCCTCAAATGGATATCGGCCAGCGTTGCGGCCGTGGGCGTGTTGCGCGGATCGACCACAATAAATTTTACGCCCCTTTCTTTTGCATCCGCAAGCTTGCCATGAATCATATAGGGCCGGCCGGAATAGGCCGGGTTGGTTCCCCAGATCAGCATGGCCCTGGTTTTCTCAGTGGGAAGATCGCCCAGGGTTGGAAATCCATAGGTTAACAGTTCCGCGAGCATGGCGGCCCGGCGGCAGGCCGTGGAGCTTTCGGAGCCGTAATTGACCGAACCGTAAGTGGCCGCCAGCCGCTGCACGGCAGCCCGGGGCTCCTTGGGATCGCCGACATAGAAAAAAGCCGCATGGGGCCCGTATTCCTTTTTAATGCGATTCAAATGACCCACGATAATGTCATAGGCCTCATCCCAGGAAATTCGGGCAAATTCGGGCCTGCCGGATCCCTTGGGGCCGGTGCGCTTCAGGGGGTATTTGAGACGATCGGGATGATAAAGCCGCTGGAGGGTTCCATAGGCCTTGCTGCACAACGGCGCGGCCGGATATCCGGGCCAGGAATCGATACGCGTGACGATATCGTTCTTTTTAAAAAATTTTATGCCACAAAATGGACCCTGGTTACACCCATCACAGAATGTGTAGCCGATGGTTTCATCTCCGGCCATTGCATCCTTGGTATCCACCTGAGAAGATATTTTGCTGTCGCTCATATTTGTCGTTCACCTCATTTTTTAGATAAGCCCTAGTGTTGTGTCCCACAAGTCATTTACAAAACACGGTCCTAAATTTTAGGTGTCAGGTTTCGGGTGTCAGGTGTCAGCCAACAGATGACAGAAACCGTCTGCCCCTTGTCTTCTGTTATATGTTTTCTATTCTCGACTTTGCTGAGCCGATGGGCTCATCGCAGGCGGCACTCTGTTTCTTCCTGACACCTGAACACTGACACCTGAAACCATAGACACTTAAGAATTCGTCTGGAATAAAATATACTCCACGACTTTTGTAACATTTTTATGGGACATGACACTAGGATTCACCCGGCCCCATTCCATATGCTTTGGCCGTTTTCACCATTGCCGCCACTTTTTCTACCGGTGTCCCGGGGGGCACGCCGCACCCGCTCATGAGAATAAAACGGCGGGTTCCTGCAGCGCGAAGACAGTTAAGCGTATCTTCGGCGATTTGCTCGCGGCTTCCGTGGAGCAGAGAGTTGATCGGATCCACATTTCCACCGAGAACCGCGCCCGGAAGCGTTGATCTTGACTCCGCCAGGTTCATGCACTGGTCCAGACTAAGGACATCGGCTCCGGTTTGTCCGATGCTATCCAGCACAGGGGAGGTGTCACCGCAAATGTGCAAGATGCAGGGCACGTCCAGTTTGGCGGTGATCGTCTGCAGGCGGGGCATGACAAATTGGCGGAAAGCCGCCGGCGAAATCATGGCGGCGGAAGCGGTGGGCTCCGGCAGAAAGATAACATTGGCGCCATTTTCGATCAAGGCCCGCCCAAATTCGATTAAAAACGTGGTCACGCGATCCAGCAGGGCTTCAAGAACCTGCGGATTTTTATAAATCATACGCATGATCAGTTCGGCTTCAAAAATCCGGCAGGTAGTGGTGATCGGGCCTTCGAACAGGCCCAGCACGGGGATATTCCCGGCGCCATAGGCGCTGAGCCCTCGAATTATTTCCAGCGTCGCCGCCAGCCTTTCTTCTTTTCTGGGGTCCGGAACAGGCAGTTTATCAAGATCTTCCGGGCAGGTGATCGAAAGCGGCAGCGGATCGGCCAGCGGGCCGGTTTCGAGAAAGCGCACGTTGCAGCCAAAGGCCTGGGGAATGTACAACGGATCGGCGTAAGCAAAAAAAGCGTCATAGCCCACAGATTCCATCGCCTTTATCTGGGCATCGACGACGCGTTGGGGCTCTCTGGCAAGCTGGGCTGGGGGAGAATCCGAGAAGTTTACCGCCGCCCAGGCGGCGATCATCGGGAATATGGGTACCCGATCCTGCGGCCTTCCTTGTAAAGCATCGTGGAAGCGTTCCAGCGCTGAATATGTCATTCTCAGATCCTCTGGTAATCGTTGAATTAAACTAAATAGTGAAGTTATGGCCGCTTGTCAACATGGGGGGGCTTCTAGTGACAGGGGGAATCATAGCAACTTGCCCGCAAGCGATTTATCTTTAACCTGCTGTTATTTCAAATAATTATATTATTATGGAATCGAAAGTCTGTATGTTGCTGAAGCAGGTTTAACCGCAGTTGCAGGCCACCGGCGAATATTAACCTTTCGAGAAAAGAAAGATCATATCAATATGAATAGAAGCTAAATCTAAAAGTTGACAAATGACCATTTTAATTTCATGATGTCCATTCAATTTGTTATGGCATAAAATTAAAAAATTCGGATTTATACTGCTTTTCATAATAATGTTCCGAATTAGGGAATTGCAGCATAAAAGAATGTACGGTTGTAGAAAAAAACGTTTGAATACCGAAACGTTTTTTTGACAACCACTATAAAATCCAACAAGTCCATTATTGCTGTTGAAAGGAGGTGACCTCGATTCTGGCACCGGCAGGGTGCCGGGAATTAAAATAGGAATTTGATATAACCTCAATCGATCAAGAAAAGGAGGGACGCATGTCTCGAAAATATTTACATACGGTAGCAGGGGTGCTTTGTTTTAGCCTGGCGATTATTTTTTCACTCGGAATGGCTGGCGAGGCTGCGGCAAAAACCACCCTTAAAGCCATTAGCGCCTGGGGCAAAAATCACAGCGGCGTTACCAAAGATTATCTGCCCTACATCAAGCGCGCCAATGAAATGCTTCAAGCAAAATATCCCGGCGAGGTTGAGATCCAATATATCGGTGGGCCTGAAGTCATTCCAATCCCGGATCAGCCCGAAGCCCTCAGAAAGGGTCAGGTTGATATGTACTATGGTACGGCGGCGTATTATGCCGGAATTGCACCGGCTGCCAATACCACCAAGCTATCTCAAC
>JASFGM010000569.1:0-3270 GCA_050123755.1 Desulfobacterales bacterium | reverse complement strand
CTGGAGGAATGATGCATATGATGAATCTGCCGCACCCCATTCATTTGCATGGCAAGCAGTTCCGAATAGTTGAGCGAAGCGGAGTCATGCATGAAGGCTATGTGGATGAAGGATGGAAAGATACTGCCTTGCTTATGCCTGGTGAACGAATAAGAATTTTAGTAGATTTTGATGATTACCCAGGCCTGTTTTTGTACCATTGTCACAATCTGGAGCATGAGGATATGGGAATGATGCGTAATTATTTTGTAAGGGGATAACGGCACCACTATTAACTCTTAGATTTTTAGAATTGCGAATGCAACCCATACTTTGACTGATTTATACATCAATGCAAAACAATAAAGGAAAAGTCAGAGAATATAAAGTTCTATTAGGCGCAATATCGTTTTTTGCGGGTTTGTTTTCATTTTATTTTATTGCCGCAAGCTCTTATGGGATTCTCAGAGGGCTTTTCTTTGGTTTCCTTGTTTCCCTACTATATCCAGTTTTTGCCGCTTTATCTGTGAAATCCATTTTTCTTTTGTTCCAATTCGCTCTTATATGGGATAAAAATTATAGATGGATTAATGAATACCAATTATTAGTAGGCGCATTTTGGCCAATTGCACTGCCTATTTCTTTGGCGATTTCCCTTTATGCATTAATAATAAATCGTCTTTTCAGGGAACATTGAACATATTCTTTGAGCTACCGGAAAGCAGAGGTAGAAGATAGAGAAGCCAAGTGCTGTATGTGGGAGCTGGGTGATAAATATATTAGTTCGAAAGAGTGGAGGAAGATAAATAAATGATTCTTTTTTATTTAATTTAACGCAACTTCACAATAATCTTCTATCCATCTGTGCTCTTCCATTCCTTATATTTTCTAAGCTCCTTTTTCATAGAAATTCAAAGATAAACCCACAATATCTGCGCCCTCAATTTGGCCCAATCCAATAAGAAAATCGAATATCAGATCAATCGGACTTTTTATGTTAATCAATGCCGCTAGAAAGATGAGAATTGATTTAATGGATATCCGATCCTAATTGTTCATGGAGAACAGGGATCGGCAAAATCCACAACCGCAAGGATGCTGAGGGCGTTAATTGACCCAGCGGTTTGACCTTTAAATACATTATTAAGAAATAAAAGGGATTTAATGATCCATTCAAAAAATAATTGGATTATCGCTTTTGACAATTTTCCCGGTCTTTCTCGGACGATGTCAGACACATTGTGTCGCCTTTATCCAAGACGGGATGGCTCATCGATCCACACCATTTATTTTTATCACATTATACGCTATGGTTCTCGTAATACTAGCAATAACTAATTATCGCTATGAAGTGTGCAAGCTATACCGGAGGTAATTTATGATTAAACCGAAGTCTTTGCAGCAGAGACTATCGCTGTATTTGCTTCTGCCGGTGGCACTTTTGCTGATCGTCATGGGGTTTGTAGGATTTATTTATGCCCGTAATATCTTGCTATCCCAGTGGCGGGAGGCGTCTGTTCTAAAACTGCAACGAGCTGCGCACCAGGTCGACATGCGCCTGATGCGCGTGAAAGATTGGATTCGAATTTTTCACCAAACCTCAGATAACCGAGATTCCTTCGCGCTTAATATTTTAGCAATCGAGCAGCTCAAGCGGCAGGAAGGCGTCGAACAGGTTCATTTGACCTGGAATAATAACACGGTACCCTCAACAAATCTTTCGGGTTCTCGAATGTCCCTTAGAAGGCCTACGGGGGCCGGAATGCCTATGAGGATGAGAAGATTTCACGGCGGTAGCATCAGAGAAATCACTCCCCCGAGGTTCGATGAGGCCAGTGATCTTGAAACCGTCTCTCTGATTTCAGATTTGAACGACGAGAGTGGCCGATCTATCGGCCGGTTGGAGGTCGTACTGGATTTTGGAATGATGATTAAAAACGTTCGAGAGTCGGGTTGGTGGCAGAGCAACAAAGCGTATTTGGTGGATGTCGGCGGTGGGATCTTAACCAGCACTGCGCAAGAAAAGCGCGGCTCATTGGCCGACAGCAGCGACCCCCTTGAGCGTGAAACCTTGGCGGCGATAAAATCAGGCGGCTATGGGACCATACTTGGTGAGGGGCATCCGCCCAAAGAGGTCAGTGGGTTTTATAAACTACAGGAAGCCCCCTGGATCCTGTTGATGATTGCGCCCGGCAAAGCAATTCTGGCACCGATTGTGCGGTTTCGGTTTTATTACTTTGCGATCGGAGCAGGATTCATTCTGTTAATCATCATTTTAATCAGAGTGGTAACGGGCAGGACGGTGGCTGCCATCCGAGAAGTTTCAATCGCTGCGGAACACTTTGCCAGCGGTGATTACGGAAGACCGCTTCACGTAAAAACAAGGGACGAAGTGGGAGAATTGACCAGCAGTTTTAATTCCATGGTGCAGCAACTTAAAGAGCGTATGGAAATGAAAGAGGCCATGAACCTTGCCATGGAAGTTCAGCAAAATCTGCTTCCGAGAAAGATGCCTCAGATAAAGGGCCTCGAAATCGCTGCTCGTAGCATTTATTGCGATGAGACTGGCGGTGATCTGTATGATTTTCTGGAAGTTGATGATCGCAGTGCCGGTCGCATCGGAATTGCAGTCGGAGACGTAAGCGGTCATGGCATTCCGGCCGCCCTGTTGATGGCGACGGTCAGAGCTTTTTTGAGGAGCAGGGTCACCCAACCCGGCAGCCCTGCAGAAATTATTTCCGACGTGAATCGTTTGATTACTCATGATACCGGTGACACCGGGCAATTTATGACACTCTTTTACGCCGTCTTCGATACCGGCAATAAAGAGTTGCAATGGGTAAGAGCCGGCCATGATCCAGCGATCTTTTACGATCCGGCGAAAGATGAATTCAAGGAGCTCAATGGATACGGCATGGCCCTTGGACTGGACGGAAAATTTAAATACCGCGAGAATATGCTGGCTGGCTTAACAATGGGCCAGATTCTTTTGATCGGTACCGATGGCTTATGGGAGACTCAAAGCCAATCGGGAGAAATGTTTGGCAAGGACCGGATAAAAGCACTTATCAAAAAAAATGCAAATGCTTCACCAGCCAAGATCCTTGAAGCCATCATTTCAGCACTCAGAGAGTTTCAAGGACTCATGAAACAAGAAGATGATGTAACGCTTGCTGTCATCAAAGTGAGCGAATAATTTCTCCGTGCAAGGCAGTGAGCTAATGTCAGGAGCTTAGCGGTTATAAAATATATTTCCAAAGAAGTGAAGACTACTTTGAATTAAGGTTGCCC
>JASFGM010000568.1:0-3273 GCA_050123755.1 Desulfobacterales bacterium | reverse complement strand
GGCCTTTTTTTTAAGCTCAGCGGCGGCCTGTTCTACCGCCTGAGAGCTGGTTTGGTCCAGAATGGGTTGATCGGTTAGCTTGCGGTGTGATACGCCCGTCGGAGCGGCGCCTCCCGTCAGGCGTTTGACTTCACCGGCGCCTTCTGCGCTAATGCCGATACCGCCGGAAAGCGTCCGAATCTCCACCAGCTGCAATCCGATAAGGTCTTGCGCCACCCGGGAGCTGGTATCCCGGTCCAATCCGATATCCTTACCGACGTCATACATGGATACTTGCGCAGATGTATCTCCACGGGTTTGTTCGAACAGTTGAATCAAAAAATGCTGGACGCTTTCATCGAGTTCGCTGCTGCTCATCGTAATCCTTTCATGTATATATTCACCGCAGAGACGCAAAGGCCGCAGAGATACCTTTTTTATTTTGCTTTCCGTTGAGAGGCCGGAAAGCAAAAAACAATCTGCCTCCGGCAAGTATCATACAGGTAATAAACTATATTTTCATAACCCGCAGGGTTGAGCTGTTTTGCCTTGTCGGCGTCTCAGCGACAAGGCAAAGAAATTTCTCTTTCTGCGATCTCTGCGCCTCTGCGGTGGAAAATAAAATGATCGCATCATTATCCAGCCACTACTTCTTGAATAGCCGACCGGGCATCCGGGTACTGAAATTCAAAACCGTAGCTTAAAAGCTTGTCCGGAATCGTGCGCTGGCTGTAGAGCAAAACGTTGCCGAATTCCCCGAGCACCATTCGGATCATAAACGCCGGTGCGGGCATTACCGCCGGTCGGCGCAACACTTCACCCAGTGTTTTTGCGAACTCGCGACTTCTCACCGGCTGGGGGGCACAAAAATTAATTGCACCTTTGGCCTGCGGATTTTTTAAAATAAACAGTATTGCCGCCATGAGATCCGCCAGGTGAATCCAGGGAAACCATTGTGTCCCGCGGCCGATGGGACCTCCCACAAAGGATTTAAACGCCGGGACCATTTTCGCCATCGCCCCGCCGTGTTTTCCCAGAATAACGCCAAATCGCATCACGGCAACCCGGATGCCTTTATCCGTTCCTTTAAAAGCCTCTGCTTCCCAGTCCACCGAAAGGCTTGCCAAAAAATCATCACCGGGTTTTTCGTCTTCTTTCAAGAAGTCATCACCTCTGTTGCCGTAATAACCGGCACCGGATGTGCTGCAAAGGACAACCGATTGCCCGGCCGGCAGTGCATCGACCACATTGCGGGTGGTTAATATTCGACTGCCATAAATCTCTTTCTTATAGCGCTCGCCCCAGCGCTTAAAAATTGATTTCCCGGCCAGGTTAACGACGCCGTCCACTTCACCCAGGGCCTGCTGCCAGTCTCCCGGCTGGGTTGTATCCGCTGAGATGTATCGATACCGCTCGGAGGTTATCCGATTTTGAGTCGAAGCCCGGCCAACCGCGATGACAGCGTGTCCCTGATCAAGAAGATACGCCGAAAGGTTTGCGCCGACAAACCCCAGACCACCTGTGATAAGAATCTTCATAAGTCACCTCCCATAATCAGAATGGGACAGCAAAACAAAAGAAAAGCGGGCTTTATCGCCCGCCAATAGATGAAAAACGACGTTTTTGCCGGAAATTGCAAGGCTGCAAATCAAGAGATTTGCGATGCTTGCATTTCAGCAGGATCGGATTTATCCGCGCATTGCGGACACAGACCAAGAAATTCCAGCTTGTGCCCGATAATTGTAAAATCTGTCGAATTGACCTGCTCCAGATCAATCTCCAGATCGGGCGTCATCGGCGCGTCAACAACCCGACCGCAGCTTACACAGCGAATGTGGTAATGCTCGCAAGGGTTGCCGTCAAACCGCTTCAGGGAAGAGCCGGGTTCGATCTTTTGAATATTACCCGATTCAGAAAGTATCTCAAGGTTGCGATACACTGTTCCCAGGCTGATGCGCGGCAGCCGTTTGCGAACGATCTCATAAAGTTCATCCGCACTCGGATGGGTATTGACCTTCCGCAGTTCTTCCAGAATGACCTTCCGCTGACGCGTCATCCGCAGGTTTGACTTTTTTGGCAAACCGTTCGGCCTCCTGCTAATGATCAAAAAAGATTACCCTCTTTCTGCAAGGGGCTCCAGCTCACAGACATCCGGGCCGCAGTAATCACCGATGTAGTCGGATTCCGGACGATACAGCATCGGTTTGGGCGCCGCGCCGGCAAAATATTCTTCGATCACATGGGCGCTCCAACCCGATATTCTGGAGATTGCAAATAGCGGGGTGAATAAGTCCATTGGAATTCCCATTGCATAATAAAGCGAAGCGCTGTAAAAATCAACATTTACATAGATATCTTTGCCTTTGCGCTTTTTAAACTCAGCTTTTCCTGTCTTCTCAAGCAATTGCGACATTTCATACCATTTGGTCTCACCACTGCGCTCTCCCATTGTCTTAGACATGGGAGCCAGAATATGGGCACGGGGATCATCGGTATCATAGACTGCATGTCCCAGTCCGAATATTTTAAGGCCGGCATCAAATTGCTGATTGACATACGCTTCTACCTTATCGAGGGAGCCGATCTCGGATAACATCTCCATGACACGAACATTGGCGCCCCCATGCAGTTCACCGGAAAGCGAGCCCACCGCCGCGGCAACGGCAGCATAAATATGGGCACGCGTCGAAGCAACTTCACGGGCAGCAAACGTAGACGCATTAAAGGAATGCTCGGCATGCAGCACCAGGCAGGTGTCCATAACCCGGCCCGCTTCAATGTCCGGCTCTGCGCCTGTCAGCATATAAAGGAAATTTGCGGCATGATCCAGTTTGGACGATGGTTTCACCGGTTCTTTATCGTTGCGGATGCGATCCCAGGCGGCAACAATCGTGGGAAATTTTGCGATCAGCCGTATCGCCATTCGAAGGGCTGCTTCCCTGCTTTGATCCGCGACATCCGGATCATGATGGGCCAGCAGGCAGACGCCGGCCTGGAGAATATCCATTGCAAGCGCGTTCTTCGGGCGGGTTTTTAAAGCGGCGATCACTTCCGCCGGTATATCTCTTTCTGCCGCCAATTGATCTTTAAAGGCTTTCAGTTCGGCTATGTTCGGCAATTTTTCAAACAGCAGCAAATAGGTAACTTCCTCAAATGACGTCCTGTTCGCCAGATCCTGAATGAGATAACCCCTGTAGATTAATTTGCCGGCAGCACCCTGTACGTCGCTGATGCGGGTATCAGCGATAACCACACCGCGCAATCCTGTATTCAACATAGGTCTGCATTCTTCTT
>JASFGM010000567.1:0-3273 GCA_050123755.1 Desulfobacterales bacterium | reverse complement strand
CGATTTTGCTTTTCGCCATCGATATTTACGGCTTGAACCTCTCTTCCTTTTTGATTGATATTCCTATTTTCAATACGATCCCTACCCTTGAAGCACTGTTATTTCTGGGTATCTTCGTTTTTTATCTGGGTCTTGTCTGGGCCTGCGCCCATGGCGCTTATAAGAAGTTATATCGAAGTGACGTTTCCAAACGGTCATATGTTATATCAAACATCACTTTTTCAATCCCGGTGCTTCTGCCCTGGCTTTTACTTTCCGGATTTGCCGATCTGATAAAAACATTGCCGTTTGAATGGCCCGGTCGTTTTCTTGAGACCACCGAAGGCGAGGTGACATACTTTCTCATATTTCTCTTCGTTGTGGCGATTATCGGACCGGCAATGATCCAGAAATTTTGGCGCTGCAAACCGCTGGAGTCCGGAGAACAACGCCAGCGAATCGAGAATTTATGTCAAAAGGCAGGGATTTCCTATGCTGATATTCTTTACTGGCCGATCTTTGGCGGTAAAATGATCACTGCCGGCGTAATGGGGCTCTTGAAAAAATTCCGATACATACTGGTGACCCCTTCCCTGCTCCGATTGCTGGAACCCGAAGAAATCGAAGCGGTCATTGCGCATGAAATCGGCCATGTAAAAAGAAAACATCTTGTATTCTACCTGCTGTTTTTCGTCGGCTACATGCTTCTGTCTTACGTAACTTTTGATATCATTCTTTTTGGAATCATTTACGCCGAGCCGGTCTACTGGTTTATCAACAAAACCGGATTTAACCAGACCACGATTTTTTCGACCCTATTCAGCCTGGTTATCATTATTGTATTTTTAATTTATTTTCGCTTCATTTTCGGATTCTATATGCGCAATTTCGAGCGCCAGGCTGATATTTTTGTATACACTTTGTTTGATTCTGCAAAGCCTTTGATCTCAACGCTTAATAAAATTGTCACCAGCAGCGGGCAATCCGCCGATCGACCCAATTGGCACCATTTCAGTATTAAGGAACGAATCGATTACCTCAAAAAATGCGAGTCAAATGCCATATGGATTCGCCGGCATAATCGAAAAGTGAACAAAAGCATCGGCATTTATCTTGCGGGAATGCTGCTGGTCGGAATCATGGGTTACCAATTAAACCTTGGTGTTATTGGCGATAAATTAAATCAAAATTTTTTGGAAAAAGTGATTGCAAGAGAACTGCAGAAGTCTCCGGATAATCCCAATTTATACCGGCTTCTGGGAGATCTCTATTATAACCGCAAGGATTACGAAGGCGTTCGAGACGCTTATGAGAAATCGATTGCACTCAGACTGAATGATCCCCATGTCCTCAATAATCTGGCCTGGTTTTACGCAACCTGCGAGGTTGAAACGCTGCGCAATCCGGAAAGGTCACTGAGTCTTGCAAAATTGGCGGCAGAAATCGAACCCTCATCCCATATCTTCGACACATTGGCCGAGAGTTATTTTGTCAATGGAATGAATCAGGAGGCGATTGAAGCCGGCGAGCGGGCATTGAAGCTGGCGAAGGGAAATCGAGCGTATTATAAGGAGCAGCTACAAAAATTCAGGAAGGCAGCGGGACAATAGTTGGATTGGTTTGATTGGTTCGATTCGTTTAATTTGTTTTAAAACTAAACAAATTGAACCAATTAAACAGGATGTTAAAAAAAATTATTCGACATCCTCCTTTGCGTTTTCCGCATTTGATTGTTTCAAATAAGTGTAAACCTTTTTTCCACCGCCGGCGATTAACAGGATTGCAAGTAAATAAAAGCAAAAATAGATAAAATAAATGAACGAGGCAAATTGCTCTATTTTTTTGATTCCAGGCATTAACTGCGGAATTCGGAAAAAAACGCCGATTCCGGCCAGTAGCAGCAGAATGCCCCATATGAGTTGAAATTTGGACTTTTGTTTATCTTCCATAAAAAAATTTGCCGGCGTACTGGTGCACTGGAGTAATGGCGTGTTGGATGTCCCGCCCGATATCACCTCCGACTATCAGCCAGTAGCCAGAAGCCAGCAACCCGCATTGTTTAATCTTTCAAGCTGCCTTTGAAATCTGCCTTGCGCTTTTCGAGAAAAGCGGATGTACCTTCTTTGGCGTCGGAGCTGTCATAACACAGGCCGAATGCATCGACCTCGATATGGATACCCGTTGCAAGATCGGTATTCATGCCGAAGTTGATGGCCTGTTTAGCCGCCCGCAGGGACACTTTTCCTTTGGAGGCGATCTCTCTGGCCGTTTTGATAACTTCTTCCATTAATTGGTCCGCGGGAACCACTTTGTTGGCCAGCCCGATTTTTTCGGCTTCCGCCGCCGAAATCATTTTACCGGTAAATACCAATTCTTTGGCCATATTCATCCCGATCAAACGCGGCAATCTTTGGGTGCCGCCCAATCCCGGAATCAGTCCTAAATTGATTTCCGGCTGACCGAATTTGGCATTTTCGGAGGCGTAGATAAAATCACAGGCGATCGCAATCTCAGTGCCCCCTCCCAGGGCAAAGCCGTTTACCGCAGCTATGACGGCGATTGGCAGTTCCTGAAGCTTGGCGACGATGTTGTGACTGTTTCTGGAAAAATTTTTGGCGCCTAAAGAATTATAGGTCGCCAGCTCGGTAATATCCGCACCGGCCACAAACGATTTGTCACCGGCACCGGTGAGCACCAGCACCCGAATATTTTCGTCGGCGGCAATTTCATCCAGAGCCCGTGAGAATTCCTCGAGAAGCGCTACATTTAAGGCATTGAGTGCCTTGGGCCGGTTAAATGAAATTGTCGCTATGCCCCCATCAATCTGAAAAATAATATTTTCATACGCCATAACTTTTCTCCTTATATTTTAGGATTGCTTCAAGGTAACTGATGCATAGATAATGTGGTCATCTTTGTCAAATTTAAAATCCAGATCCTAAATTGAGCGTTCGTTCATGATGCCACCATACTGAATCCGATTTCAAAGGCCTTTTTATTTTCATCTTTGAATTTAGGGATAATGCCCAGCATGGTCGTAAGCATCATTTGCTTGTCCAAAACATCGGCGGCGGCGGCGCTCAGGGCCCCCAGCATAACGATGTTGGCGTAGATCGGCCGACCTAATTTTTCGATGGCCGTATCTTTAGCCGGAACGGCAATCTGCTTCAAGGGTTTGCCCGCATCGATCTGCACCGTGGCCGGATCATAAAGAATAACACCATCTTTCATCATGTGGCCAAATTGCTTGTATGCAGCTGAAGAAAAAGAACAAAAGTAATCCGGTTCCTCCAC
>JASFGM010000566.1:0-3276 GCA_050123755.1 Desulfobacterales bacterium | reverse complement strand
TATATGAAATCGGCTGATATTTGGTTATTTGAAAAATATCGATTTTATTTGATCTGATATGACACAATGATATATAAAAGCATTTAAAATAATTCTGATTTTTGTGCTCCACCGGACCTGAGCCGCGATTTTGATCTCTTAAAGCGAAGTCGGTCGCACCTCTCATTTCATATTTCTCAGAAGAATCTCAACTTCGATTTTTTGCGATAAAAATAACTCTTTACCAATCGGTGTTTCCGAATTGTATGGCATGGTTTGAAACCAAAATTAATCAAATATAAAGCCTCTCATAGGCACCTATTTAGTGTTCGGTCAAGATGGTCACATTTTAGTTTATTAATTTACCTTCCTGTTGTTGTTCTGATATTTGCCTGTTTGGTTGCTTCATGCGAAACTGGCCGTCAAACTATATCTCTTGATGAAGCAAAGCAGATAAGCCTTCAGTTCAGTGATGCTTCATTTGTACCACCCCCTAGATCCATTAAAGATTTGGTGCCGGAGTTCAGTGTTTATACCGGCGATGAATTGCTGGAAAACTGCGTATCAAAGCCTCAGCGTTCATTGGAAGAAATTTCTAAAATGTTCGTAAACGCTCCCCCTAAGTCGACACCAAGGAAACATATAGCATTATTAAAAATGGCAATTGATGAAATGCATAATGGTAACTTCTCGCGCAGTATCGAATTGAATAAGATGTCATTAGCAGCTTTACCATCCGATTGGAAGGGGGCACGTAGTGATGGGTATGCGGAACTATCAAAATGCTATGTTTATGTTGGCGATTTCAAATCTGCAAAAAGCGCCTTAAATCAAGCTCGCTATTGGTACAGCCAAAAAAAAAATAAAGGTTCATTTAGTCAATATCAGTTGTATCACGCCGAAGGTCTTATTGACCAAATGAAAGGAAATCTCGATCGAGCAGAGCAGCACTTCATGGAAGGAATCACAGTATTTAAAGGATTTCCAGTCAGGAAATTAGAATCAATAATAAGGGCAGATTTGGTTGAAAATCTGATGCTCCAAGGGCGTTTGCTGGAGGCTGAAGCCGTTGCAAGAGAATTAGTACATGATTTTCGTTTCATCTATAGCAGGTCTGAAAAACAATATTGTATCGGAAGAGCTTTGCTGGTTCTGAGCAAAGTTCTGTTCAAGCAAGGGCGGTATAGCGAAGCAAAATATGTCGCTGAAGCGGCAATTAATATTTATACCAAAGCAGGAGCGGCTTGTTCATCGGTTTTTTTAAATCTTGCAAGGCAGACCTTAGCTAAATGTATGATTGCTCAAGAGCGTTGGCAGGAAGCGATTGCACAGTTTGACGAAATTGATGATGGGATGAAGAACGAGCGGGATGCATTCAAGACACGATTTGGCGGAGATGTGGACTGGTCCATAGCTCTTCTTGCAACAGGGCAGGTTACGAAGGCCATGGAAAAGCTCGAGACTGGCCTTAAGATAACATCGGAGCAATTTGGTCAAAATCATTACCATACGGCAGTCCTCCGAGGTGTGCTTGCTGCAGCCCATTTAGCCGGTGGTGATAAAAAAACTGCTTTAGAAAGCTTTTCAGAATCGGTACCCCATCTTTTAAAACAATTCAGAAAAGCTGGAAGCGCGGCCTTCACAAGATTTACAAAAGACCCGCACCTTACCCTAATTATCGAAAGCTATATGAACTTACTATCCGATATACATGCTACTGCACTGGAAGCAACGATGGGAATTGATGCGGTTGAAACCAGTTTTACTCTGGCAGACTTTGTGCGAGCCCACTCTGTTCAACGTGCAGTTTCCTCCAGCTGTGTAAGGTATGGCATAAAGGACGCTGAGTTGGCAGATCTTATACGCCGTGAACAGGATGTGGGGAAACGGCTTGAGGCTCTTTACAGTGCACTTACCAATGCTGTCGCACAGCAAAGAACGGATAAAAACCCCGAAGTTATCCGATCGCTAAAAGAACAAATTAGTAAGCTGGGCAAGGCTCGTTTGGCATTTATCAAGGAGATCGATTCACGGTTTCCAAAATATGCTCAATTGATTGATCCTGTACCTCCGTCTTTGAAAGAGGCCAAGGCATCACTTAATCCGGGAGAGTCTTTGATATCCATTTACATTGGACGCGATCAATCCTTTGTATGGGCGGTTCCTTATGAGGGGCAGGTGATGTTTACCACCGTTTCTTTGGGTAAAAAAGAAATCGATACCATGGTTGCGCGGATTCGCTCTACCCTTGAACCGAACGCAAAAAGACTTGGTGAAATTCCGCAGTTTGATCTGGAAACTGCCTATGCGCTTTTCAAGGCATTTTTCGAGCCGGTAAGGCAGGCATGGAAAAATGCAAAAAGTCTTCTGGTGGTTCCTCATGGGGCCCTTAGCTATCTGCCGCTGTCACTGCTCCCAACCGAGCAGATCAAACTACCGGCTGACAAAGATGTATGGTTCGAAAATTATAAACGCGTGCCCTGGCTGGTGCGCAGCCATGCCGTAACGGTGCTTCCCTCGGTTTCAACTCTGATACTTTTACGGGCCATGCCTCAGGCTGCTCGCGCGCAGCTTCCTTTTGTGGGATTCGGCGATCCGTATTTTAATGAACAGCAAGCATTGGCGGCCGCCAAATCGAAAAAGGAGCTTCAAACCGCAAGTTTCAAGCAACCCGGCGATTATGTCCTGCGGGGTTTGTCCATTCAAAGAGTTCAAACAGATCAACTGGATTCAGCACAGATTGAGGTTTTGCCCCGCCTGCCGGAAACAGCAGAAGAAATCCGTGGCATGGCCCTGGCAATGAATGCGGACCCAAATAGAGATGTGTTTACCGGAGCACAAGCAAATGAGCAGCAAGTCAAGACCATGGATTTATCTGGCTATAAAGTCCTTGCCTTTGCTACCCATGGTCTGGCCCCGGGAGATCTCGATGGGCTCCTGCAGCCAGCCTTAGCGCTGTCTTCACCCAAGATTGCCGGCATCGATGGGGATGGATTTCTGACGATGGAAGAAATCTTTGGTTTATGGTTAAACGCTGATTGGGTGGTTTTGTCGGCCTGTAACACCGGTGCAGGTAGGGAACAAGGGGCCGAAGCCCTCAGCGGGCTTTGCAGAGCATTTTTTTATGCCGGTGCTCAGGCTTTGCTGATAACGAATTGGAGAGTTGAAACAAATTCAGCCAAGGCGCTAACCACGAATCTGTTTAAAAAGCAGGCACAAAACCCTGTACTTACGCGGGCTGAGGCTTTACGGCAATCCAAGTTATTTTTAATCGATGGGGTTGGCCATATTGATTCG
>JASFGM010000565.1:0-3280 GCA_050123755.1 Desulfobacterales bacterium | reverse complement strand
GGTTAAACCGAAATCTCCTACATACGACTCAGTTAAGGTTGGTGGTGGGGGGAGGATTCGAACCTCCGAAGGCTTCGCCGACAGATTTACAGTCTGTTCCCTTTGACCACTCGGGAACCCCACCTTGATTCAAAATCAAAGAAAACTGTATCCAGACAGGGTATTCAGGTTGCGGAATGCACCCCACATCAAAATTCATTCATGGAGCCAGCGGAGGGATTCGAACCCCCGGCCCACTGATTACAAATCAGTTGCTCTACCAGCTGAGCTACGCCGGCCTAACAACTTAACCCTCTAAATTTATTTTAAAAATTCTTGAAAAAACCCGGAACAATACTCTGTACCTAAAACTACTATTCTTAGTTTTCTTTTTTAAAAATATCAACATCAATTATAAACAATTATTGTTATTTATTAAGGATTAAAAGCAAATATTTAGTAAATTTATTGCTATTTCTTCTATTTTCTTCTATTATTAAAGAATATTTAAGAATTTTATAATTCAACTCAAGGCCTGACAGGATTAACTGTAATCCTGTTTAAAATAATTTTAAGCCATAACCCTAAAACCAGACGAACCGAATCTAAAACATAAATTGAGTCCAATTTTAAAGGCGATTACTATTCCTATTCAAAAACAAATGTAGTAAAATAGGATTCTATAATTAATTCTTAGTGTTTTCAAGCATTTTCCTTTCAAACCGTGAAAAAAAGCACTTTATTTCGGATGCCGTAATCCGCCGGTGCCACCCCATCCCGCAACAGCGCTGCTGTTGGCGGTTGTTTTTAGGTTAAGTTTTTATTAAAATTGACGATAAAGGATAGACCACAGATTTTTTTTCAAATTATTTTACTAACCCAAAAAATAATGCTATATAATAGAAAAAATTCGATAATGGGGACTAAGCTGATGAATTTACGCATCATTTTTCTTTGTTGCTTGTGGCTTTTTTTTATTGGCTGCGGACATTTAATCCAAAACCCGTCCTTACGCCAAGAGGAGAGTGCTCAAACCACCGAATCCTCGCCGACTGCCGATATTCAACCCACCCAGAACACTGATTTTACCAACCAAGATACCGCCCAGGCGGACGCATTAGATATCAACGATTCTATCCCAGAGGAAATTGAACTTGAATCGATCGAGCCCAATGCGACAATCGCAATTGAAAATAATGAGAACCCAGCCGAAAAGAACGCGCCTTTTGCAAAAAACGCTCAAACTTTAATGGATGAGGCCCTTGATCTGTGCCAGGTGTCCCAGGATTTTTGGCAAAACGGAGAACTCGAAAACGCGCTGGAAGCTTTAGACCAGGCCTACGCCTTAATTTTGAGTGCCGATACATCCGATCACACCAAATTGATCCAGCAAAAAGAAGACCTGCGTTTTATGATATCAAAGCGTATCTTGGAAATTTACGCCTCGCGCAATATCGTTATAAATGGAAGCCACAATGCGATTCCGAGGATAATGAACAAATATGTCCAGGCTGAAATTAATCACTTTACAAAGGGCGGCGAAAGAGGTTTTTTCATCGAAGCATACAAGCGTTCGGGAAGATACCGACCGCACATCGTCGCGGCCTTAAAAGAAGCCGGTCTTCCGGAAGAACTGTCCTGGCTGCCGCTAATCGAAAGCGGTTTTAAAGTCAAGGCACTTTCACGTTCAAGGGCTTTAGGCCTATGGCAATTTATCCCCTCTACCGGATACAAGTTCGGGCTCAAACGGGATAAATTGATAGATGAGCGCATGGATCCCGTGAAATCCACCCGCGCCGCTATCGATTATCTAAAGGAACTGCACGCGATTTTCGGTGACTGGACAACTGTTTTAGCTGCTTATAATTGTGGAGAAGGTAGGGTCCTAAATGTCATTCGTCGCCAGAATGTCAATTATCTGGACAACTTCTGGGATCTTTACGAACGCTTGCCCCGCGAGACCGCGCGTTATGTTCCCAGATTTTTGGCCACCCTTCATATTCTGGATCAGCCCGAAATGTACGGCTTAAATCTGACCGAAGTTGATATGCCGCTGCAACATGAAACGGTAACAATCTCTAAGCAGGTGCATTTAAAGGATGTGGCAAGATCAATTGGGGTTGAGGAAAAAGCGCTCAGCGAACTGAATCCGGAATTGCGCTATAAAATCAGCCCGGAGGACAGCTACCCACTCAAAGTCCCCGCGCATAAAAGTGATGTCCTGTTGGCTCAACTGGATCAAATAAAGGTTTCTTCACCGCCGACACGCGCTTATGTTTATCATCGTGTACGCCCGGGCGAAAGCCTCTCACTTATTGCTAAAAAATACCGAAGCAGCGTTGCGAGGATCATGCGGGCAAATAATTTGCGCCGTTCGAATTATATCGTTGCCGGCCGATTACTCAAAATACCGCAAAGAGGCTATCGATATCAGCCTCCTAAGATCCCCAAACCCAAATACGGCCGCAGCGTTGTCCATGTGGTCCAAAAAGGCGACTCGCTCTGGACGATTGCCAAACAATATGGGACCACCACCAAAAAGATCCAGCATCTTAATCATCTTACCCGAACCGACCTGCACAAAGGACAGATCCTGACCATATTTGAAGGCAAACCATCTTCTCCGAGAACTGAAGGCCTCGGCACCTATGAGGTAAAACGAGGTGACAGTCCCTTTTTGATTGCTAAACGGCACAACATGGCTTTGAAACGCTTTCTCTACTTAAACCAATTATGGTCGAGTGATACGATTTATCCCGGGCAAAGGGTGTATGTTGAATAGAAACCGAGTTGATCATCGAACGCGCTGAGTCAACGACCACCCGCACAGCGGGTGGCTTGGATTTTACCGCCACAGGCGGGAAAAGACAGGGGCGCGAAGTGCCCCAATCGTTGAAAACAACGCGGTGGAACCGTGGATTCTCGTGCGAAGCACCCGGTTTGGAAAACCCAATATATTTCACAGCGATCTTAACAGTTCATCTTTTTCCTTTTTCCCCAGATGCCTCCAGCGCCCCGGAGGTAAACTCGCCAGCTCGATGTTTGCAATCCGGATCCGCTTTAAATCAACAACCTGGTTTCCCACTTTTCGAACCATCCGTCTGATTTGTCTATTTTTTCCTTCCTGTAAAACAATCCGGAATCGTATCGAAGAAAGCCGTTTAACGCGTGCCGGCCGTGTTCGCGTCTCCATCATCGGCAAACCTTTCGCCAGTTTTCGTAACGCCCCCTCGGGCAGCGGCTTGGCTACCGTGACTTCATACTCCTTCTCGTGGTTAAAAGACGGATGCGAAAGCCGGTG
>JASFGM010000564.1:0-3281 GCA_050123755.1 Desulfobacterales bacterium | reverse complement strand
AATGAATAATTCAATTCAAAGAATCCTTTTTCTTCTGGTGGCGCTATTTAGCTTGATCGCAGCAACACCGGCAAAAAGTGAAACCGAGAATGTTGTTAAGTCTTTTTCGGCTAAGTCAGGCGGTAATTTGACCATCGAAAGTGATCAAGGATCAATTAAAGTCGTAACGCGGGAGACACAAAAAGTTGACGTTTTGGTTGAGAAAAGAGCTGGGAAACAAAAACAGCTGGATGGTTTCAAGGTTAATTTTGATCAAACAGGCAACGACATATTTGTTGAAGGTGATGGCGCTAGGAGCAACAGGGTTTCCGTTAAATTTATCATCAAAGTCCCACAAGAATTTAATCTTGATTTAAATACTGGTGGTGGCTCTATCGAGGTTTCCGACATCAGCGGTGAAGTCAAAGTAAATACCAGCGGCGGAAATATTCGTATTGGCGATGTTATTCAAGGTAATGTTGAGGCCAATACATCAGGTGGCAATATTAATGTGGGCGATGTCGCCGGAAATCTCAAAGCAGATACTTCTGGCGGAAACATTCGATTAGGTAAAATTAATGGTAAATCCTCAATCGACACGTCAGGCGGCAACATTACTTTGAAGCAAGGCGGCAGCGATGTTAAGGCTGAAACTTCTGGTGGCAACATCAAAATTGGGCCGGTTAAAGGTAAAGTCGACGCGGCCACATCAGGGGGCAATATTCTAATTGGTATGACAGATGACGATGTTGTCGCTAAGACTTCCGGAGGCGGTATTACTGTTGAAGGTAGTAAAGGCAGCGTTAATATTGGCTCTTCTGGTGGAAATCTTCATATTGGCAGCAGTGGCGCGCCTGTCAAAGCAGAAACCTCTGGTGGCAACATCAAAATTTTGCAAGCAAGAGGCTTTATTGAAGCGGAAACGTCTGGCGGCAATATAGAAGCCGAGATGACTATTGATGAAAAAAATATAGACACCCATATAAACCTGGATTCATCAGGCGGAACCATAACCTTGCATATACCTGAACGTTTAGCGGCAAGCGTTTCTGCAACCCTGAAAATCACCCATAGCGCCAAGCGTGACTATCGGATCTATTCGGATTTTCCATTAACGATTAAAGGAGAGGGCAGTAGAAAGATTACAGCTAAAGGGGATATTAATGATGGTGGTGATATGATCAAATTAAGCACCACAAATGGCGATATTCATATTAAAATGCTGGAAGAATGAAGCCTAAATACAAGAGAGCCATCTCTTCGGTTTCTCTTATTTATTGGTAATAGAATTTGCCTGTCAAAAGTTGCGCTTTACTCCAACTAATCTGTAAATATCAGTTCCAAAAATTCCTGTGATATTCGATTTTAATCACAGATGACAAAAATCAGAAAAGACGGTTGATTGCGTGGACGGTTTCATATATCCGTTTCATATATGGAAAATCGTGATATTTGTGTTTCTCTCAATAAATCTGTATCTGGGTAATATTTGGTTTTTGTCATGGTATCAGCACCTGCCAACCCCTCGATATTGATTGACTAAATCCAATCGATTTGTTTATTAATATTAGTTGCGCCATTCCACCTGACCTGAAGCTGACCTGTAATTCCCAAACCGGATCCTGCTGCTCATCTGATACTGCGTATCTTTGAATAATACACATATTTGAGTCCTTTAGTTTGAAACCTTAACATCGGGGGTGCCCTATGGCAGATGAAGGTTTTAAGCGTAAGCTCAGCGCTATCCTCAGTGCTGATGCTGTAGAATACGGTTGCCTTACCTACGATACTTTAACATCAATCAAACTGCATAAACATTAAGGGAGGGTACAAAATGCAATGCCCTAAGTGCCAGTTTGAAAATGTCGACGGGGCCAAATTCTGCAACGAATGCGGTTCCAAGTTAGAAATCTCCTGCCCTGATTGTAGTAAAATTAATCCTCCCGGTAGCAAATTTTGTAATGAGTGTGGCCAAAATTTGACCGCTCCTCAAGAGCCAGTCGAAAAAGAGCTTTCCTTTGATGAGAAAATAGACAAAATCCAACGTTACCTTCCAAAAGGTCTAACTGAGAAGATCCTTTCCCAAAGAGACAGGATCGAGGGTGAACGCAAACAGGTAACGGTAATGTTTTGCGACATGGAGGGCTTTACCCCATTGTCTGAAATACTAGGTATCGAAGATGCATACTCGATTATGGATGAGGTTTACGAAATTCTGATTCACAAGGTCCACGGCTACGAGGGTACAGTCAATGAGATGACTGGAGATGGAATTATGGCGTTGTTTGGAGCTCCAATCGCTTTGGAGGATGCTCCGCAGCGAGCGATTCGATCCAGTCTTGCGATTCACCGAGAATTGGCAATATTCAGTGACCAATTAAAACATGAAAAAAATGATGTCCCGCCTATTAAAATGCGTATCGGCATTCACACCGGACCGGTTGTCGTGGGTACTGTAGGCAACGATCTGCGCGTTGAGTTCAAGGCAGTTGGCGATACAGTAAATTTAGCCTCCAGAATGGAGGGACAGGCACAACCCGGCACAACCTATGTCACAGATGATACATTCAAAATTACTGAAGGGCTTTTTCGGTTTGAGGCTCTTGGAGAAAAGGAGATTAAAGGCAAAAAAAAGCCAATAAAAGTTTACCGGGCAATCGCTCCGAGTACGAGCAGGACAAGATTCGATGTCAGTGCTGAGCGAGGTCTGACACCGTTTGTTGGTAGAGAAAGAGAGCTTGAAATCCTACTTGATGGTTTTGAGCGGGCAAAAGGGGGTCGTGGCCAGGCCTTTTCGATTGTTTCTGAGGCCGGGATCGGTAAATCAAGACTCTTGTATGAGTTCAGAAAAGCGGTATCCAGTGCAGACGTGATGTTTTTAGAGGGAAGATGCCTGTCTTACAGCAGTGGAGTTGCCTATCATCCAGTTATAGACATCTTAAAGGCAAACTTTGATATCCGTCAGGGCGATGGAGATTCAGAAATCAGCAGAAAAGTTAAAAAGGGGCTGGAAATAATTAAATTAGATGAAGCATCTTCGCTCCCATATTTGCTGGAGCTTTTTTCAGTAAAAGACAGTGGCATTGACAAGATTCCCATGAGCCCTGAGACCAAAAAAGATCGAATTATTGAAACGATAAACCGAATCACCCTAAAAGGTTCCCAGATAAGGCCGCTGATCTTGGCCTATGAAGATCTGCACTGGTCGGATAAAAGTTCAGAGGAAGTATTGAAATATGTTTTGGAAAACATACCGGGGGCCAAGGTGTTAATAATATATACCTATAGGCCTGAATTCGTTC
>JASFGM010000563.1:0-3287 GCA_050123755.1 Desulfobacterales bacterium | reverse complement strand
ATTACCGATGAGAACGGAATGGCCGCTGTCGAATTCAGCATGCCTGAAAACCTGACCGGCTGGCAGGTTAAGGTCTGGGCCCTGGGGCACGGAACCAAAGTCGGCCAGGGTTCCGCCGAGGTGGTCACCCGCAAAGATCTGATCGTGCGTCTGCAGGCGCCCCGCTTTTTTGTTGAAACCGATGAGGTCGTGCTGTCGGCCAATGTCCATAATTATTTAAAAAATCTCAAATCCGCTAAAGTCCTGCTGGAGCTGGACGGCGGCTGCCTCGCGCTGATCAACGGCCAAAAGAAGACAAAATCGGTAGTGATCGCGGCCAGCAACGAAAAGCGCGTGGACTGGCGTGTTAAGGTCCTCAAAGAAGGCGAAGCCGTGGTGCGCATGCAAGCCCTAACCGATGAGGAATCCGATGCCATGCAAATGCGCTTTCCGGTTTACGTGCACGGCATGGTCAAACAGGTTCCCAAAAGCGGCGTCATGCGCGCCGGCCAAACCCGGTCTCAAATCCGATTTCAGGTGCCGGCAGCCCGGCGGGTGGCTCAATCCCGTCTGGCGCTGCGGTATTCGCCGACGCTGGCCGGCGCCATGGTGGATGCCCTGCCGTATCTGGTCAGCTATCCTTACGGCTGCACCGAGCAGACCTTAAACCGATTTTTGCCCGCGGTGATCACCCAGCAAACCTTGAGACGTATGGGGATTGATCTGGAAACCATTCGTAACAACCGCACCAATCTCAATGCCCAGGAAATCGGTGATGATGCCCGCCGGGCGGCACAGTGGCAACGTTATGATCACAATCCGGTATTTGACGAAGATGAAGTGGCGGCCATGGTCGCTGCCGGCGTCCGGCGCCTGGCTGCCATGCAGCTGTCCGACGGTGGCTGGGGCTGGTTTAGCGGCTACGGCGAACGTTCCTACCCCCATACGACCGCCCTGGTCATCCATGGGCTGCAGATCGCCCGCGAAAACAGGGTAACGATCCCCGGCGGTGTGATTGAAAAGGGCGTGCAGTGGCTCAAAGATTATCAGGCCAAAGAAGTCGACCGCCTGATTCTCCGGGACCGCACCAGGAAAAAAGGCAAATCGCATGCGGATAATCTGGATGCATTTGTCTACATGGTGCTGACCGATGAAGCCTTCGATAATAAAAAAATGCGCGACTATCTTTACCGTGATCGCAATTCGCTGGCCGTATATGCCAAGGCCATGTTCGGCCTGGCCCTGGTCAAGGTCGAAGACAGCCAAAAGCTCGCCATGATCATCAAAAATATCGAACAGTTTCTGGTCGTCGACGATGAGAACCAGACCGCCTATCTCAATCTTCCCAACAGCAATTACTGGTGGCACTGGTACGGCTCCGAATACGAAGCCCACGCCTATTACCTGAAGCTTTTGGCGCGAACCGAGCCGACCGCTAAAAAAGCGTCCGGACTGGTCAAGTATCTGCTCAACAACCGCAAGCATGCAACCTACTGGAACAGCACCCGCGATACGGCCGTCATCGTGGAAGCCTTTGCCGATTATCTGGCTGCCAGCGGAGAAGGGGCTCCGGATTTAACCCTGGATATTTATTTCAACGACGCCAAGATGAAGACCGTTCGGATCACGGCCGAAAATCTGTTTACGTTTGACAACAAATTAATCCTGAGCGGCAAACAAATTCCCACCGGCACCCACACGATCACGCTTAAGAAATCCGGTAAGGGTCCGATCTACTTTAATGCCTATCTGGATTATTTTACCCTGGAAGACTTTATCACCAAAGAAGGCCTGGAGATCAAGGTGCAGCGCAGTGTTTTTAGGTTAAAAGAAGTTAACAAAAAGATCAAAGATGTGGGTTCCCGCGGCCAAGTAGTGGATCGCCGTGTTGAAACATATGCGCGCGAGCTGCTTGAAAATCTGGCGGCTTTAAAAAGCGGTGACCTGGTTGAAGTGGAGCTGGTGATCGACAGTAAAAACGATTATGAGTACCTGGTCTTTGAGGATATGAAAGCCGCCGGTTTTGAGCCGGTCGAGGTGCGCAGCGGCTACACGAACAATGAAATGGGGGCCTACGTTGAGTTTCGTGATCAGAAGGTGGCTTTCTTTGTGCAGCGGCTGGCGCGCGGCCAACACAGTGTCAGCTACCGTTTGCGGGCGGAGATCCCCGGCAAATTCAGTGCGTTGCCCACCAGGGCCTACGCCATGTATGCGCCGGAGCTCAAAGCCAATTCGGATGAGATCAAGTTGATCATAAAAGATAATTAGATCGAGGGGTCGGGGAGTTTTTCTTGAAATCCATTTTGCGGCAAGCACCGGCATTTACAAATAAAGTCAGAGGGCCCGCCTGGGCTTGTCAAAAAACGAGGATAGAAAAACTCCCCGACCGCTCAATTAGATCAGACTTCAATTCTTAGGGCGATAACGCAGCGCTTGGATAATGTGCCTTTTTATCCAGGAGAGCGGTGATTCTAGCCCATTACTGCCAATCTAAAACTAAGCGCTTATCTTTATCCAATTTAACGCGGGTTCCAAACTTTTCCCCTTCTCTATTTAAGGTATCTTTTAGCCACAGCGCATCGGGGCCCGACGCCCGATTTACCTTAAAACGTCTAGTTTGAGTCGGCGTCATTTGTAAAGCGACCAGTTTTCCGGTCGCCGAATCCACCGTCGCAAAATACATCAGGGCCAAATCCGACCTGAATTCTTCGTAGCCGCCAATGCCTTCATAATCATTTAAAAAATCCCCGCAGCCGTATAGAATGAGCTTATCTTTATAAACTTCAATGGCTTTGACGTGATGCGATGAATGTCCATGAATAACGTCAACACCGCTAGCATCAACGAGTCGGTGCGCAAATCGGGTTTGCTGGCGGGAAATATCGTAGCCCCAATTTCCACCCCAGTGGATGGACGCCACCACGACATCCCCCTTGCGCTTAACTTCCCGGACCTTTCTTTGAATATGGCGCAGTGATTTATCGCTCAGGTCCCTCAGCAGATTTACGCCGGGCCTGTTTTTCTCAGCAGCCCAGTTGAAGGGAATTCCGCTGTTCGGCAATCCGAAAGAAAACACGATCACTCTGCTTTGGTCACCAATATTTAACACGGCCGGTGCGCCGGCTTGATCAATGTTGCCACCGGCTCCTGCGATTTTGATGTCCACCGCTTTTAACGTCGCCAGTGTCTCAAGAAGACCTGGATAGCCCCAGTCCAATACGTGATTGTTGGCCAGCGAACAAACATCAATTCCGGCCGCTTTTAAACTGGCAATGTTTTTAGGATGCATCCGGTAGTGTATACCTTTT
>JASFGM010000562.1:0-3287 GCA_050123755.1 Desulfobacterales bacterium | reverse complement strand
TTTCGGATACATCGATGCCGGCATCAATGAGTGCATGATTTAAACCAATTTCTTCGCTCACCATGGACTTGCCTTTAACCACCCGCCTGACCTTATGTTGGTTCGCTACTTGCAGACAATAATTGACGGCCGCCTGACCGTCTTTGGCAAAAAACACCTGACCGCCGTTTTTTTGAATATTGGCGGCCAGTGTTTCCAGAACAACATCCAGGTTCTCGATGGTCTTCATCCGGATTTCATGGGCCTTTAAGCGCAGGCCCGGTCCTTCAGGAAGCCGGCGATAGCTCTCGGCTGTGGCACGACCAAAGCGATGTTGCAGATCGGCCAGGGCCTCTTGCAGAACCCGATTTTTAATGGCCTTTTGGGCCTCAGCTACATAATTTTCTGTGGTTATTTTTGTCATTTTATCTTTCTTTTTAGCTAGCCAAGATTTGCGCGATATGCATCACTTTTATTGAAGCGCCCAGGCGGCTGAGCTTGCCCTGAATGTTCATTAAACACCCCATATCGCAGCCCACCACCGCATCAGCCCCCGTGTCAATAATGTTTTTGACTTTGTCACTTACCATGGCATTTGAGATATCCGGGTATTTAACCGAAAAGGCGCCGCCAAATCCGCAGCAGTAGTCTGAATTGTGCATTTCGACCAGTTCAGTCCCTAAAACATTGGTAAGAAGCTTACGCGGCTGTTCCTGAACACCGATACCGCGTAATAAATGACACGAGTCATGGTAGGTAACCTTGCCGTCAAATCGAACACCCAGATTTTCCACCCCGAGGACGTCCACCAGATATTCGCTAAACTCATAAATTCGGCCGGCCAGATTTTGCGCCCGCTGCAACCAGCGGGAGTCATTCTGAAACAACTCGGCATAATGGTGTCGCACCATGTTCACACAGGACCCTGACGGGCACACGATCTGCTCCGCGTCTGCAAATACCTCAATAAAGTGCTTGGCCGCGACACGCGCTGATTGCCGGTAACCGGAATTAAAAGCCGGCTGCCCGCAGCAGGTCTGATCGGCGGGGCAGGTTACCGCAATTCCCAGCCGACGAAAAACCTGTACCATGGCCTGCGCCACTTCAGGATAGATGGTGTCGACGAGGCATTGGATGAATAAAGTAACCGTTTTGCTGCTGCTCATGCGGACTGACCTCGCAATTTTTCATCGTGGAAGACTGTTATGCAAATCATGATTGGTTTTTACCTCAATCGGGGTTTTGTTTGAGCCTATAATGAAAGCTCAAAAAAATCCAGGGTAAATCATTCCGAAAACAAAATGCACCGCCCAATCCATGGAACCATTGAAATACTTGCTATAAAAATTATTTCTGGTATGATATTGAACAGTTAGGAGATAATGGCAATGACTGAACAAAAAACTGCGCTATTAGAACTTATTGATAAGATCGAGCATCTAGGCCAGTTTCAAGACCGGATAGATTTCCCTGCAACCATTGGGCAGATATGGGAAGTCTTTCTAGGGGATGTGCGAGGTTTAATCGAGATCGAGGTCTGTGCGCTTTTTCTGGTCGATGACGCTACCCATGAATTCGTTTTAGAATATGCATTCCCAGAAAATCGTAAAGCAATCTGCAAAAAGGAAGCCGATTATCAGATTGAATGCGGCATCTTTTCCTGGATCATCAACAGAAGACAGCCGGCGTTGATCCCCGCGTTGGCATCTGAAAACAAAAAATCTATTGTTATGTTGCCCCTCTCCACGGTTAAAAGAACACTTGGGGTCGTTATGATTAAAACACCTATCAAAGAAAGCTTCATTACCCACGAAATTATAAAGCTGTTAACGATGCTGGCCAAACAGTATTCCCTGGTGCTCGAAAATACCCTGCTGTATGATCGCTTAATGAAAAAACATGAATCCCTGGAGAAAGCCAACGGAGAAATCAGGCTTTTATCCCGCAAAGATTCCCTTACCGGCTGCTATAATCGCGGCTACCTAAACGAACACCTGCCCCATGAGATAAAACGAGCGTCGCGATATCATCACCCTTTTTCCTTAGCATTATGCGATCTTGACCATTTCAAGAAGGTAAATGATACCTACGGGCACCTATGCGGTGACATGGTGCTCAAAGAATTTGTGGAATGCATCAAGTCCCTGATCCGTTCAGACATGGACTGGCTGGCTAGATACGGAGGGGAAGAATTTTTACTGGTTCTTCCGGAAACCAGCTTTCAAAACGCAAGCCGTCTGGCAGAAAGGCTTCGTAAGCAAATTTCGAAAAAAGCATTTAAATGGGAAGGCGAAAAGATAGCGATTACCGCCAGCTTTGGCGTAACCGGTTTTGATAAGATCAGCCCCAACGAGAATTTTTCGCCGGATGACCTGATCGACATGGCAGATCAGTATTTATATCAGGCTAAAAATAAAGGTAGAAATAAAGTGGTGAGTGGACCTTTTTTGAACCCAGATTAAGGATTAACGGTAGGACTTTTTTCGTCGCTTGATCTTTTCAAACCCCGCTTCAACCACCGGCCGAATTTTGTTAAGTTTGATCGGCTTGGTAAGATAGTTGTCAAAACCCACCCGCTTTAGCTTCTCCAGATCATACAGATCAGCATACCCGGTTAATGCAATGATGGCAGATTGGGAATTTCGTTCCCGAATTCGCTGACAAAATTCGACTCCGTCCATATCAAGCATGATAAGATCCGTAATAATGACAGGAAAATCCTCTTCTTTCATCAGGGCCAGCGCAACCTCCGGGGATTCTGCCTCCGACACGCTATAGCCCGATTTCGTAAGAAGCTTATTTAACAGGTCTCTTTGAAAGTCTTCGTCATCGACGACCAATATTTTCTTTTTCATTTCAAACGCCCATTTTAGTTTATAACATCTTCAATATTGGTATTAAACTTAACCCCGCAACCGTCGCGGACCGTCCGAACGACTTCCCCGCCCACTTTGACATAATCTCTGGATTTTGGCCGCATAAATGACAGCGTGAGCTGCTGGCCGACGGAAAAGGGTTCCCGGGTTTCAATCAGTGCGCCTCCAGAACTGATGTTTTGAATAAAACCGCTAAAAGCACGCTTCGGTGTCGCAAAGTCTACCGGCATAAAATAGGGTTTCCTCACAAATTTCCTTCTTCCCTGCGAATGCTTCACTTCAAGCTCTTTTAAAAGGATGCGACGGTCTTTAAACGGCATATCTAAAATAATCTCAAACAATCGGGCTGTTACTACAGAAATGTTAGGTTCGCTTGAATGCTTTTCGGAAGGCTCCATAGCCGAGGTCCTTTAGTAATTGTGTTAGACCGCC
>JASFGM010000561.1:0-3288 GCA_050123755.1 Desulfobacterales bacterium | reverse complement strand
TCAGGTGTTTTTTGCCAAAGACGGTCAGGCGGCCGTCAATTATTGTCTGCAAGTAGCGAACCAACATAAGGTCAGGCGGGTGGTTAAAGGCAAGTCCATGGTGAGCGAAGAAATTGGTTTAAATCACGCACTCATTGATGCCGGCATCGATGTATCCGAAACAGATCTGGGCGAATACATTATTCAGCTGGCCGGTGAGACCCCTTCTCATATCATTGCGCCGGCAATTCACAAAACCCGTAATGACATCGGGAGGCTGTTTGCCGACAAACTCGATATTCCTTATGATGATGATCCGCCAAGATTGACCTGGAGTGCCAGGAAGGCCCTGCGGGATAAATTTCTGGCTGCCGATATGGGCACTTCAGGCTGCAATATCGCCTGCGCTGAAACCGGTCATATTACGACCGTTTCAAACGAAGGCAATATCCGTATGTCTACGACACTGCCAAGGGTCCATATCGCCATCATGGGAATGGAGCGTGTCGCCAGCCGGCTGGAAGATCACGACATACTTTTAAGGCTTCTTTGCCGCGGTGCGGCCGCTCAGGATATGGCCACCTATGTCAGTTATATCGGCGGGCCCCGATCCGCAAGTCAGGCCGACGGTCCGCAGGAGTTTCATTTAGTGATATTGGATAATGGGCGCAGCCGGATCCTGGCGGACGAAGAATTCCGCGAGATGCTGTGTTGCATCCGCTGTGCCGCCTGTTTGAATGTTTGTCCGGTTTATGCCAAGATCGGCGGGCATTCTTACGGATATACCTACTGCGGACCGGTGGGCGCGGTGCTAACACCGTTGCTGGTGGGTATCAATCGAGCCAAGGATCTGTGTCAGGGGGAAACGCTTTGTGGTGCCTGTCAGGATATATGTCCGGTCAATATCGATATTCCGCGGATGTTGCTGGCGATGCGGACCAAATTAGCCGAAGGAGATGCCGCCTGGGGGGTGACGGCGGCGGACCGCAAAGAAAAGTTTTTATTTCAGGTCTGGTCATGGATGATTCGCAATCGAGGATTGTATGATGTTGCCGTTAAACTTGCAGCAACGGGTCAGAAGCTTTTTTCTCAAAAAGACGGCATGATTCACCGTCTGCCGGCACCGATACATGGCTGGACAAAGGGGCGAGATATAAGGCCTTTGGCGAAGGAAAGTTTTATTCAAAGCTGGAGAAAATCCAGAGGACAGCGCACAGAAAACAGATGACAGAAGACAACGGGCAGTGTATTTCTGTTTTCTGTCATCTGACTTCTGCCATCTGTTATCTGGCAGCAAAAGCCTAAAATAAAACCGTCTCCGATAAAATACTTGCGGGACGCAATCTAGTGCAATGAGCTGAGAGGTATCTATACCAGATGAGCACAGCGAACCAGGAAGAATTTATTAACACAATTAAAATGGCCTTGGGAAAAGCGATGGCAGCATCGCAGCGCGATGCGGATTTGTTTAAAAGCGATATGTCTGATGAAACCCGGACCATACTTGAGCGGCTTAAAAATCGTACGCCTGAGGGACGGAAAAAGCTGCTGGCAACTTTCATCGAAGCCGCCGGGCCCATCAACCTAGAGGTTATATCATGTGAAGATGTCAACTCGGTGACCGCAGCCATTGTCGATCTTGTTCGGGATAAAGATCCTGAATGGGGCCATAAAAAAAGTGTCGTGGCCTGGCGGCATCCGCTGATCGAAAACCTGAACCTGCCGGCGGCTCTGTCTCAACAGGATGTGAATGTATTTTTTGCCGACTTGAAAGAACTTGAAGGAGAAAACTTACGCCGACACGTCATTGATTCCTATATCGGTATCACCGCGGCCGATTTCTGCATAGCGGACAGCGCTACTTTGGTTATGAGAACGCGAGCGGGACAGGCACGCTCAGTTTCTCTGGTGCCGGCAATCCATATTGCCGTTATCGAGCTGAATCAAATTATTGCTGATTTAAAAGAACTTTACGCCCTGCTAAAATGGGATCCGAAAGTGAAAAAAGAAGGTTTAACCAATTGCATGACATTTATCTGCGGTCCCAGTAAAACCGCCGATATCGAAGCCACCATGGTTCACGGCGCGCATGGCCCCCGGGAAGTCTATGTTTTTGTGATAACCGCCGAATATTGAAAATCAGGCTGGTGTTGTATCCCGCAAGTAATTTACAAAACAAGGCCCGGTTCAAATCGAACCGGGCCTTTGTTGTAGATTAACTACAATTCGAGCCCTGCAATCGTTATCAGGAAAAAATGCCTGAAGCATGGCCTAATTAAAGACAAAGCTGGCAGGAGAAGACCCGGTTCCTACCCGCTTTGAAGATTTGGCGATAGTTACTGCTACTTCATTCCGCCAATTGCAATTTCAACCCGACGGTTTAGGGCGCGGCCTGCCTCGCTATCATTGCTGGCGATTGGATTTGCCTGCCCATACCACAAAATCACCAACCGATCGGAACTGATGCCAAAGTTATTCGACAGGTAGTTGCCCACACCTTCAGCCCGTCGGCGTGACAGTCGCAGGTTGTATTCCACGGTTCCGGTATTGTCTGCATATCCGTCAATAACCGCAAAGGCTTGCGGGTGGCTCTGCATAAAAGATCCGATCTGGTCTAGTTCCTGATGAAAGGCCGGATCGATTTGATCGACGTCCCAGGCAAACAGGATATTGTCGGTTTTAAGTCCGACCACCTTCTGATCGCTGAGGGTTATCAATTTTGTACCGGATTTGACAACATACAGAGCGCCGGAATTATATTCGGGTCGGCTAATGTAGGTTTCAAACGGAATGATGCGCGAACACTCATTCACCGATGCGATTTCTTGCAGGAAATTTTTGGCTTCCGGTGTATCTGCCGAACTGATGATGTTGAAGCAAACATTGTACTTATCGGCATATTCCTGTGCTTTCAGGACCGGATATTTAGATCCTTTATACGTCGAGTAGGTGCCGTCGCTGATAAGAAAAACCACGGTGCGGCCGGACAACCCCTGCAGAACAGGTTCAATTTTCTCAAGGCCGCGTTCCAGCAGAGTGGGTCCGCTTGCCTCTGATGGCAGTTGGTTAAGTGCATCGCCGAACCGTTGCCGATCATAAGGTTGCATGGCGTAAACTTCCTTAAACTTCGGTGCGTATTCATACAGACCAAAGTTATGGCCGAGGTTTGGAAAATACATATTCCGTTCAATCAGAAAGTCCCTTAAGATTTTAACTTTCGGTGTGTTCGTATCCTTAAACATCTTGCCCATCGAACTGGATCCATCAAACATAAAGATGGCATTATCAGCCGTTTTGACAAGGTTTTCT
>JASFGM010000560.1:0-3294 GCA_050123755.1 Desulfobacterales bacterium | reverse complement strand
CGGTGGCTAAAGGCTCCGGTGCAGGCAGAGGATGGCACACTTTACAGCCGTGGAAAAGGTTCACCGCAGGGCTCGGTGATCAGTCCGCTTTTAGCCAATCTGTTTTTGCACTACGCTTTAGACGAATGGATGCGGCGCAACTATGACAATATTCCGTTTGAGCGTTACGCCGACGACATTTTGGTGCATTGCAAAAGCGAGAAGCAAGCCAGATGGATCAAGACGGTCATCGAGAGGCGCCTCAAGCACTGTGGGTTGGAACTGCATCCTGAAAAGACGCAGATTGTCTATTGTAAGGATTCGTTCAGGAAAGGGAACTATCCCAATAAGAAATTCGATTTTCTGGGATACACTTTTCGCCCTCGGCTATCGAAAGACCGTTATGGAAGATTTTTCGTCAGTTTTCTTCGAGCCGTGAGCGATGAGGCAGCTAAATCCATACGCAGAACCATCAGAGGTTGGCGGATTCACCGAATGTCCGAAAAGTCCATTAAAGATCTGGCCTGCATGTTTAATCCGATACTGGGCGGCTGGATTAATTATTATGGACAGTTTTACAAGTCGGCGCTTTACCCAATTTTAAATCAACTCAACGGCGCATTGCAACGATGGGCCATGCGGAAGTACAAAAAGTTACGCCGTCGCAGACGCAGAGCTTTTTACTGGCTTGGGCGCATTGCGAGACAGATGCCTTACCTCTTTGCGCATTGGCGATTGACACGGCAGTCGGCTGGTCGATAGGAGCCGGATGAACCGAGAGGCTCACGTCCGGTTGCGTGAGAGACTGTGGGGGAGGCTCCCTCGGTCTACTCGACTCTTTAATTATGTGATATTTGGATTTGGGGGGTTCTTAGCATGAAAAAAATTTCAAGGAGAAAATTCCTTTATATTTTTACTTCTTTGTCATTCTCATACCCCTTATCTATTGTTAATGCTTCTTCAAGAGAAAATAAGCTGGAAAAAAATGACAGATTCCCAATAACTATTGCTGTTCTAAAAGCCGCCTATGAAGCAGAAAAGGTGGCATCTGACCATTATGTTGGTTATTCCCGAAAAGCTGTTGAAGAAAGATATCCCAATATTGCTTATCTTTTTAACGCATATGCAGTTTCTGAAAAAATCCATGCAGATAACTACAAAAGGATACTTACCTCATTGAGCGCAGGGCTTGAAGAGCCTGAATTTAAGATTTTTATATTAGACACTAAAGCAAATTTAATAAGTGCTTCAGAGGGTGAACTAAAAAAGATCAAGGAAACCTATCCAGATTTCCTTGCGAAACTAAATAAAGAATCGCATGACCAAGCTATTATCAATTGTATGTATTCTTGGAAATCCCATCGGCAACATAAACGGAAAATCAATGAAATTCGGAATTATTCAAAATGGTTTTTTGGTTCAGTGGCAAAAAAAATTGAGGGGATGAAATTTGACTTTCATGTATGTGAGATTTGTGGATCTACGATAGATGAGGCACCTAAGACTCCATGCGATATATGTAATTATCCGATTTTGCACTACCATCAAGTGATAAGACCAGCCTAATCTGTGAGAATGCTATCCGAACATTCTGCAGAATCAGACGTCCAACCTGACAAGAGCCATCGAAGGCATCTTGGTTTCTGCTCTTTGCCGCTGTTAATGATGTCGGTGTCAACAGCTATTAATGGTTCTCGTTGGTGAATTTTTGTGTTACCGATAGCTATTTATCGCTAATAAAAGTGCGTTTTCAAAATTGCAGATAGCTCCAACAATACACAACTTTCAAATAACCAAAATTCTTGCGATATCCGTTTGGTATCACAACTCAGAGGGGTGAATCCAAGTCTATGGATTTGCCTTTTTTTTATTGCCTTAAAACCGCAGTTGCCGTGGCCATGATTTGACACTAAAGCCGAAGATGCGATAAGTTGCATATATCCATTTGGTATCTGTAATTTTTTCATTTATGGTGATATTGGGTAGTTTCTCAATATATCACCATTTGACGGATATTTGACACAAGTTGAGAATTTTGGAAATGTTTCTGACCTGCTCCCCAAAAACTGGAAGCATGTCACACGCACACAAATAAAAATCATTTTCTTTAAATGTATCCCGATGCGAAACTTGACTTTAACACTAACGCTTTTGGGTCTCCTTCTCTTATCATGGTCAAACATTTACGCTGCCGGGCCCGCAGAAAAATCAGCGGGCTTCTCCGGCAGGCTTTCAGCCGGTGCCGGATATATGACCAGCACCGATCAGCTTAAAACCACCGACGAAAATAAACGAATCGATTCTTTAAGCGGAGATGCGGACTGGTACGATAAACTCATGCCGCTGGCCCTGTTTAATTTGCGTTACACTTTTGCCGAATCCGGCCGGCAGGTCTATTTTGGGACCCCTCCGGAACTCAGCGGGCCGCCAGGCTTGTCCTTGGGTTTTGTGCAGCCGTTCTCGGATGGCAGCCGGTTGGATATATCGGTTTTTACCCGGCCACTGTCAGAGGTCTGGCGGGATCCTTACCTGACCAACACCGGGCGCAAGGAAACCCGTGAGTACAACTACGGCACCCGGTTTGCCTACGAGGAAATATTGGGCAGCGGCTTCAAGCTCTCCTATGCATTTTCCCGAGTGGATGTTAATGTCGATGATATCGGCGATCGCTTCAAAGATCTGGAGCGCGACGGCTACGTTCATAATGCTGAAGTCAAATATGACTTCCGGCTGGGTCAGTCCGTGTCGCTAATTCCCGGCTTCGAGCTGTCCATCGGCGACATAGACGGTGAGGCCAATGCCTACACGGGATATCAGTTCGGACTGGGTTTTCGTAAATTTTCAAAATTATACCAGCTGATGCTGAAGGCGGCGATCGGATGGGATGACTACGATGATAAGCATCCTGTTTTTAACAAAACCCGCAATGATACAAATTATTCCGTTTTTGGGATGTTGACGCGCTCTGATCTTTTCGGGCAAGACTTCCTTTTCGCCACGTTAACGGCAGGATACCGCTACCGGGACTCCAACATCAGTTTTCTGGAAGCGCAAACTTTTCTGAGTGGTGCGATGATCGGGATTGAGTTTTAAAAGTATCAAATCCGAGCATAAAAATTGCAAATCCAACATATCGCAACTGAGCCACAATTACAGATATCAACAATAAAAACCAAGTATCTGCGTTTTTAAATTTTGCAGACTGTAAACTTATCACAATACAATCATCTTTTAGACTTCTGCGATTTAATGGAAATAAAATTTGATTTCCAAAAGTTGCGATTCTCCAACTAATCAAAGGTTTTCAGGGTCATA
>JASFGM010000559.1:0-3304 GCA_050123755.1 Desulfobacterales bacterium | reverse complement strand
TCTTAAACTCTTTTGATTTTATATAACGGTCAATGCTGCTTTGGTATTCAATCCATTTTGACCAGGCATCAATCCAGGCCTCATTGTGCCAGTAACAATCTGAATCCCCCCGGCCCTGAAGACGATCGATGTATTCTATATATTCTTGCGAGCATGCCTTACAGAAGTTATATGGGACCCTTAGGTTTCGGCGATGCTTTATGCCGACGTCTGAATCTTGCTCGATTTGGATGCCGCATTTCTCGCATTTCAACACGCAATGGGTACATTGAAATACCTTTTGTACAGCCAAAACCTTGCGCCTTCGAATTAATGCGGCTTTTTTATCTTTAGCCAGATCAAGTTTTTTATCGATGGATATGATATCCGCCACAGGAAACCTCTGGGTTATAGTTTAGAACTGTGCATCTTCCAAGCGGGAGTCTGACTATAACACCGGGCTTTTTTTGTGTCAATCTTTTCAAGCTGAGCGCTTTGAAATCAGAATTTTCTGCAATCTGGTATACTTATGCTGCTCAGTCGTAATCGACTCGCAAGCGATAATCGGCGGTTCTTATCTAAGCCTTGTCAAACATAATTAAGCGTGTTATTTTTATAAGTTTAAATTTTAATTTATTATTTAATGTCACATTCAGGAGCTTCAACCATGACCAAGCCATTCCAGCCGGACGGCCTTCCTGTTTTTATTGGCAGTTTGCCATTGGGCGATCACCGGGAAGCCTTTAAGCTGGTGTTGGAATACATGTCCGAGATCCCTCTGTGGGTCCAGCTTCCGGTGCATAAAGAGGAAGCAATGGTTGCCCAATTCATGCCGGGTTTGCCGGGGCTTTGTTTGGTTGAAGATCGCCAATACATCGATACCGCCGGAGATGATTTTAACAGTGAGCTGATTCAGTTCTATGAAGATTATATGGCGGTGGTAGAAGAAAAAGCCGATCTATCTGATTCCAGATTTGTTTTGGATGAAGTTACGACCAAAGGTTTTTTTATTTTTGTTAAGGGTTTAAAACGCCTGTCGGCTCCACCGGTGGCGGTCAAGGGTCAAATCACCGGGCCGTTCACATTCTGTACGGCAATTTTGGATCAGAACAAGAAAGCCATTATTTACGACGCGCAAATTAAAGACGCAGCAGTCAAACTGCTGGCGTTAAAGGCCCGCTGGCAAGCACGTGAGTTAAGCCAATTTGGTCGGCCGGTCATTATTTTCATCGATGAGCCCGCCCTGGCCGGGTTTGGATCATCTCAATTTATCACCATTTCCCGGGATGAGATTGCCCAGAGCCTTGAAGAGGTAATCGCTGCCGTGCATGCCGAAGGCGGTTTGGTCGGGGTGCATGTCTGTGCCAATACGGATTGGTCGCTGGTCCTGGATTCATCGGCAGATATTGTCAGCTTTGACGCCTATTCTTATTTTGACCGTTTTATGCTTTATTCAGCCAAGATCAAAGAATTTCTGGATGCAGGAAAAATTATTGCCTGGGGGATGGTGCCGACCCTGAAAGCAGATAAACTGGATTTTGAAACCACCGAGTCCTTGATCAACCAGTGGAAAGAAAAAGCCAGTCAGATTGAAAAACTAGGCATTGCATCAGATCAACTTATATCTCAATCGCTGATCACGCCAAGTTGCGGTGCCGGATCGTTAAACACGGAACAGACCATCAAGGCGCTAAGATTGACACAGGCAATTTCGCAACAGATAAGACAAAGAAAATAAGCCGGAAGGCTGGGATGCTGGAATGCTTGAAGGCTCCAAAGCTTATGAGCTTCCAGGCCTTCTGGCCTCCCAGCTTCCCAGCTTTATTTAAATAATAATTATATCTTTAAAGAACTAATTTTTGCGAGGTAAAGAATGACTGAAAATTTGAACAAAACTTTTGCAGGTGCGACACGTTATGTCCTCGATGATGAACTGGCAAAGATTGTAAACATTTCCATGGCCTTGGAAATGCCGTTGCTGTTGAAAGGAGAACCCGGTACCGGAAAAACCATGCTGGCCCATGCAATCGCAGAAAGTCTGAAGATGCCCCTGATTGTGCTTAATGTGAAATCCAGCATGAAGCTTGTTGAGGCACTTTACCAGTACGATACACTGACACGGCTCAACGATAGTCGGTTTGGCGACTCAACCCGCGATGTCAGTAAAATAGAAGATTATATCCGGATGGGCAAAATCGGGCAGGCTTTTACCTCGGATGCCCGAACGGTTCTGCTGATTGATGAGATCGACAAAGCCGATACGGATTTTCAGGATGACATGCTCGATGTTCTGGATCAGATGGAGTTTGATATCATTGAAATCGATAAAACCATTCCGGCGACATTTCGTCCGGTAATCATTATTACCTCAAATGCCAAAAAAGACCTTTCGGATCCGTTTTTAGGCCGTTGTAATTTTCACCATATTGCGTTTCCGGAGCCGGAGATGATGAACAAAATTATTCGGGTTCATTTTCCAGACATCGATTCCGATCTGTTGGAAAATGCGATTACCGCTTTTTATGCCGTGCGGGATTTTGGTGATATTGAAAAGCGACCGGCCACCCGGGAATTGATCAACTGGATTCGGGCGCTCCAGGCCGACCCTGATTTTAAACCCAAACAACTGCAAAAGGGCGATTTGCCCTATCTGGGTGTCCTTTTTAAAAAGAGCCAGGATCTGCGCAGAGCCCAAAGCATGGTGGGTCGCAGAGGGGCATACTAAATGGCTCAAAGCTCAAGGCTCAAAGCTCAAAGGGAAAAGATTTCTACTTCTCGGCCTTCAGCTTTCAGCTTTGAGCTTTCAGCTGATAAGCGAAGCGAAACATGTTCGTAGATTTTTTTTACAAATTAAAAGATGTCGGAATACCGGTTAGCCCCACATCCTTTCTAACGCTTCACAAGGCGCTGGGTCGCGGGCTGGTCAATTCGCTGGAGGACTTATATACAGCCTCGCGCGCCATCCTTATCAAAAGTGAGCGTTATTTCGATCTATATGATCAAGTCTTTGCCCATTACTTTCAGGGAGCCGACCTGCCGGATCCGGAAGGACTTGAGCTTGATGAGGTGGCACGGGTTATGTTGGAGGCCTGGCTGCAGAATCCCAAGGGGCTGGCAGAAATACTGGGTATGGATGAATCGGCCCTCATGAAGCTTAGCCCTGAAGAGCTGATTGAATACTTTAAAGAACGGCTTAAGGAACAGACAGAAGCCCATCACGGAGGAGGTAAGTGGATCGGCACCGGCGGCCACTCTCCGGTGGGTCATTCCGGCTATCATCCCGGTGGCATGCGCGTGGGAGGGATCTCCCGCAACAAGTCGGCGG
>JASFGM010000558.1:0-3309 GCA_050123755.1 Desulfobacterales bacterium | reverse complement strand
CTGGGGTTGACCGCGGAAGTTATTCCGGTGCACATCTCGGTTAAAGAAGCCGTGCTGCCGTTTGATCGCTTTCCGGATGTTGATATATTACTGGGTCCTGAGATGAAATCCACCGGGGAGGTTATGGGAATCGGTTTAGATTTCGGGTCCGCATATGCCAAGGCCCAACTGGGGGCCGGTCAAAACCTGCCGACGACGGGGACGGTTTTTATCAGCGTGATCGATAATGATAAAAAAACGGTCCTGCCCCTGGCTGCCGAGTTTCGCGATGCCGGCTTTAAAATTATGGCCACCGATGGCACATCTAAATTTTTAGCCGAACACGGTATTGCCAATAAACGCGTAAACAAAATTTCCGTGGGACGGCCCCACGTCGTTGATGCGATAAAAAATGCAGAGATCCAGCTGGTAATTAATACTTCGGTCGGCGGCGAAACCCGGCGGGACGGATATTATATCCGGCGGAATTCGCTGCGGCATAAGATTCCTTACGCCACGACAACTGCGGGCGGAATGGCGATTTACAAAGCGATCGAAAGGCTGCGGGAAAAAAAGCTGAATGTTAAGACCCTGCAGGAATATAATTCTGAAATCAATCAATGCGGTCCCTAACGCAATGCTTTTATCAGGAGTACTCAGATAAATGAGGGATAATAAACCAACGACTTCCAGGTTTCAAAGGTCACGCTTCGATGAAGACAGGCCGCGGGAAGCCTGCGGGATTTTTGGAATTTACGATCATCCCGAAGCGGCGGCCCTGACTTATTTTGGCCTCTATGCACTGCAACACCGGGGCCAGGAAAGTGCCGGCATTGCAGTCGCCAAGGACATGCAGATTGCAGAGCACAAAGGCATGGGGCTGGTATCGGATGTATTTGACATGCAGCAGCTGGCCCAGCTGGACGGCGGAAGCGCTGTGGGGCATGTACGCTATTCGACAACCGGTAGCTCCATATTGGCCAATGCGCAACCGTTTCGGGTTCAGCACCGCAAAAAATCTTATGCGGTTGCCCACAACGGCAATATTACCAATGCCCATATTCTTAAAAATGAACTCGAGCAGGCCGGCTCCATCTTTCAGTCCACGATGGACAGCGAGATCTTTTTGCATCTTTTCGTCAAAAACCTCAAGTCCGGTTTTGAACCGGCGCTGGTTGAAACGATGTCCAGGCTGGAGGGCGCTTTTTCGATTATTATGCTGACCAGCAAGGGTGAAGTCATCGGGATGAAAGACCCCCACGGTTTTCGACCTCTCTGTCTGGGCAAACTCAACGGCAATTATGTGCTGGCATCAGAGACCTGCGCATTTGATCTGGTGGAAGCCGAATTTATCCGTGAAATCGACCCCGGAGAAATTGTCATTATTGGTGAAGACGGAATTAAAAGCCTTCAAATCCCTGCGGATCCGAACCGCGCCTTCTGCATCTTTGAGCTGATTTACTTTGCGCGGCCGGATAGCACGATTTTCGGTCAAAATGTCTATCTAACTCGCAAGGCCCACGGACGACGCCTGGCCCAGGAGGCGCCCGTGGATGCTGATCTGGTGATGCCGTTTCCTGATTCCGGCACTTATGCAGCTCTGGGTTATCACGAAGAATCCGGTATTCCGTTTGAGATGGGAATGATTCGAAATCACTATGTCGGCCGGACTTTTATTCAACCGACTCAAAGCATGCGGGATTTCGGCGTGCGCATTAAGCTGAATCCGGTAAAAGAACTTCTCAAGGGCCAAGATCTGATTATTATTGAAGACTCCATCATCAGAGGCACCACCATCAAAACCAGGGTAAAATCTCTGCGGAAATTGGGCGTCAGGAACGTGCACATGCGGGTTGCCGGCCCGCCGCATCGGTTTCCGTGTCATTACGGCATCGATTTTTCCACCCGCGGGGAACTGATTGCGGCCTGTAAATCGGTGGAAGCGCTCAAGGATTACTTAGGTCTTGACTCGCTACACTACCTCAGTATTGAAGGCTTATTGCAGTCGACCGGAATCGAAAATCCGGAACAGCATTTTTGCAAAGCCTGCTTCGATGGTTGCTATCCGGTGAGTTTTGATGCATCGGTGTCCAAGGATTGCCTGGAGGTCACCTGCTAGTTTTCAACTAGCAGGTGTCAGGTTTCAGTGTTCAGGTGTCAGATCGATCAATTCTGACACCCGAAACCTGACACCTGAAACCTTCAAGCCTCTGGATCCTAAATCGCCCGGATACGACCGGGCCCCAAGCTACATGTAAAATATATAATAATTACAAATTGTTGTAAATTCCTCCTTGCCCTTTTGGCGCTCACGGTATAAAATAGTGATGTTGTGCTTGTTTTAATACGGCTGTAGTCGCCCGGAGGAATTCATGCTTGAATCCAGATACCTGAAAGATAATATTGAAAATATTCAAAAATTATTGGCCATTCCAGCGCTTAAGAATTTTGAAACCAAGAGCCTGGGGCGGCTTTTGCGGCTCAGCAAAATCCGAGAATATGAGGACGGCGAACGGATCATCGAAGAAGGCGATTATGATCCCTGGCTATACTTTTTGCTTTCCGGTAAAATACGAATTACCAAAGAAGGGATGGAAATCGGCACCATTGATTTGAAAGGTGAAATTTTTGGTGAAATGCGTGTTATCGACAGCCTGAGCCGATCGGCATCCGTCTATGCCATCGGTAAAACCATGTGTCTGGCCGTTGACACATCCGCAAAAAGAAGAATTTCGGCTGGCAATACCCAGGATGAAAAATTGGATTTTTTGTTGTTGCTCTACCGCATATTTGCTGAATTCATGTCCATTCGATTGCGCGCCACAAACGAAGAGCTGATTGCGGCCAAAAAGAAAGTCAGACGATTGATTGAAAAAATATGACCGCCCGAAGAACCGTAGCTTTTTCCAAAAACTCCTCCAATCTTTTTTTTCACATCCTAACGAAATGCAACCTCAGATGTCGGCATTGCTATATTAATCCCGAACAGCAAGGGGAAAAAAATTTATCCCTCGTTACCATCAAGGCCTGGCTGGATGCGTTTGTTTCAAACAGCGCCACAACCAATGTCATATTCCTGGGTGGTGAGCCCACCCTGCATCCGGATCTGGCCCGGGCCATTAAATATGCTAAAGAGCGTGGTTTCATTTCTATCACGGTTGATACCAACGGCTACCTGTTTCATGATATCCTTACGCGCGTGAGCTGCCAGGATGTGGATTTTTTCAGTTTCAGCCTGGATGGCGCCACCCGGGAAACCAACGATCGGATTCGAGGCAAAGGGTCCTACGATACCTGTAAAAAGGGCATCCAAAAGGCGGTTGATAAAGG
>JASFGM010000557.1:0-3313 GCA_050123755.1 Desulfobacterales bacterium | reverse complement strand
TGAAAAATAATTGATTTTATTTCATCAAATTAGAATTTAAAGGCATAATATTAAAGTTTAACTTTAACTTATTTCGATATAAGGTTTGCCCAAAACCAACCTGTTGCCTCCCGAATGAAATCCCTTTGATGTGTCCGATTGCTCATGCGATGGTCGCTTTGGGAAAATACCACCAGTTTTTTCGGCTGGCTGACCCGTTCGTATATTTCCTGGGCATGGGAGAGCGGAACGGTTTCATCTGCGTCACCGTGAAAAATGAGGATGTTCTGAATGCCCGCCAATTGATCGGAGATATCAAAGGGATTTTTTTTGAACGGTTGAGATGATCCTGAGGATTTTTCATGGCTGGCCGGGTCGGCTTTAACGAGATCGGTGCTGCGAATCGGGGCTGCCCACGTGATGATGGCGTCTGCGATGACATATCGAGCGGTTGCTAAACTCACCACACCGCCGAAACTGCTGCCGAAAAGACCCACCTGAACACCGATATCATTTCTATTCCGCAGCATTTTGGCCGCTGCCATCAGATCGGTGCAGCGCGCCTTCAGTGAGGTGATCTCATCTAAAGGCGCTTTACTTTGGCCGCATCCCCGATGATCAAACCGAAAATAGGCCATCTTTTTGCGATTACATTGCCGGGCCAGTTCAATTTGCTTGGGAGAGTTTTGATCGCTATATAACCCATGGGAACCAATGACCACCGCCGGCCGTTCAACCGGCGGCAGGTGCAGATGACCGTTAAGCAAAAAATTGTCTGATAAAAATTCGATTTCGATGATCGCTGGCTTTTTCTTGGAATTGACCATGGAGCGAATTTGAGTTAAATTAAGTAAATATAAAATATAAAAACAATTTAATTAGATATATATTAAATAGGTTATACTATAAAATATAAACTTATACTTCATAAAATAATTTTCGAATAGAAGCCACATGATTAAGGATTTATTCCTCGATGAAAGTTAAAAAGGGCCAACAGATCGAAACTGAAATTAGCGATATCGCCTTCGGCGGGAAAGGCCTGGTGCGCGTCAGCGGTATGGCTGTTTTTGTGGACCAGGCCATACCCGGCGATCAAGTCTTAATTCGCATCACGCGCAAAAAAAAGAACTATGCCGAGGCGCGGGTGCTGGAATTGCTGAAAGCCTCGCCCGATCGCATCCATCCTCCCTGTATATATAGTGGTTTTTGCGGTGGTTGCAAGTGGCAATTTTTAGATTATGAGATTCAATTGAGATACAAACGTCAGCATGTTCGCGAGTCGCTCCAGCATATCGGACAGCTTAAAGATATGCCCGTTCGCTCCACCATACCGTCACCGCAGATATTCGGCTATCGCAATAAAATGGAGTTCTCCTGCACCGACAGAAGGTGGCTGACCCCTGCTGAGCTGCAGCAACCGGAAATCGATAAAGGCTTCGGCATCGGATTGCATGTCCCGGGGACTTTTTTTAAGGTATTTGACACTAAAAGGTGTTTGCTGCAACCGGATTTGGGCAATCATATCCTGGAGGACGTTCGAAATTTCATTAAATCATCTGAGCTGCCGGTCTATGGCCTGCGAAGCCACCAGGGGTTCTGGCGGTTTTTAATGCTGCGCCATTCGACCGGCGATGATCAATGGATGGTCAACCTTATAACCGCTTCCGATGCACACCAAGCCTTACAGCCACTCAGCGGTTTATTAATGGAAAAGTACCCGCAGGTGACGGCGGTCATCAATAATATCACTTCCCGCAAAGCCGGTGTGGCCATTGGGGAATTTGAGCTCACGCTTGCCGGTAACCCGACAATTGCCGATAAAATTGGATCCTTTGAGTTTGAAATATCGGCCAACTCATTTTTTCAGACCAACACCCTGGGTGCCGCGGAATTATACGAGACCGTAAAAAAATATGCCGAACTGAGTGGCTCGGAAACCGTCATCGATCTTTACAGCGGCACGGGTACCATACCGATTCTGCTTTCCGGTGTTGCCAGAGAGGTCATCGGACTTGAGATGATTTCCAGCGCGGTTGCAGATGCCAAAAATAATTGCCGCCATAATCAGGTTGAAAATTGTCGATTTGTGCTGGGGGACATTCGCGAAACGCTTGCATTGATTGCATCCCGACCGGATGTCCTTATCATCGATCCGCCCAGAGCCGGGATGCACAAAGATGTGGCCAAACAGGTACTGGCAATGTTGCCCGAACGAATCGTCTACGTATCCTGCAATCCCACCACACTGGCGCGTGATCTCGTTCTGCTTAAAGAAGCTTATCAGGTAAAGGAAGTCCAGCCGGTTGATTTATTTCCTCATACGTATCATATTGAGTCGGTTGCCAAGCTGGTAAAAAAATAGAAACGGCCAGAAAGCGATAAGGCCGGGAAGCTGGAAAGCTAAATTATTTGCATATATTTCAGCCTTATAGTCTCTAAGCTTTCCAGCTTCCCAGCTATGATCTATGAGCTATTTTACTGACACCTGACACCCGAAACCTGAAAGCTTTCCAGTGAGGTTGCTATGAAAGTTATCTTTCATGAAGATTTCTATCAGGTATATACATCGGATCCGGCCGCTGCAGCCGGGCGCATGGAGGCGATCGTCGCCATCATCGAATCTGAAGTCGAATTTGTGGAGGCCGCTCCGGCAAAGGAAACGGAAATCACCCTCGCACATACCAAAGCCCATATCGATTATGTCCGACAAAGCGGGTTATACGATATTTCCGCGTTGGCTGCCGGCGCTGCCATCCGGGCCGCTGAGATCGGGCTCACAGCCCCGAGCTTTGGACTGATCCGTCCTCCCGGCCACCATGCCTCAAGTAGTTCCTGCTGGGGCTTTTGTTATTTCAATAATATGGCCATTGCGCTGCAAACCCTGAAACAAAACGGTCAAATCACTTCGGCTTATGTGCTGGATATTGATCTGCATTACGGTGACGGGACGGTGAATATCCTGGAAGGCAAAGATTATGTTCGCGTTCATAATATGGAGGGCCGGGATCGCCATTCTTATCTGGCTGAAATTAAAAAAGCATTGGATCATGTTCAGGCTGATCTGATTGGCGTTTCCGCAGGATTTGACAATCATCAGGATGACTGGGGCGGATTGCTTACCACAGAGGACTATTATTCGATTGGACAACGGGTAAGAACCGCATCTTTAAAGTGCGGCGGCGGTTGTTTTGGAATCCTTGAAGGCGGCTACAATCACGAGGTATTGGGGCAAAACGTTCTGGCCTTCATTCAAGGGTTAGAGGATTCACCCTAGAACCTATCTCAAAAATGCATCTAATACCCAATGGCGGCGTTGCAAACCTCCTTAAAA
>JASFGM010000556.1:0-3318 GCA_050123755.1 Desulfobacterales bacterium | reverse complement strand
CTTTCCTGACAGGCATTATCGGTGCCTACTACGGCCATTTCTACGGGGTGCTCTCTTTCCGCATGCTGGATCTGGACCTGTTTAGCATTTTGATGGTCATGATGCTGGTGGGCGGCCTGGGGCATTTTCCCGGCTCCATCCTGGGTGCCTTTCTGGTGGTAGCCGGCAGTGAGCTGATGGCGCCGCTGGGGGCATACCGGGCTGTGACCATGGGTGCTTTGGTGGTCATCCTTGTGCTGGCGCTGCCGGACGGCGTGATGGGTCTTTTTCTGAAACGCTCCGCAGCTCGTGTACCGAGTAGTTGACACGGATGTGCTCATAAAAAATGAAGCAAAGAGTCGGCGGCAGCAAACGAGATTTCATAAGTAACAATGCAGCAGTGCTTACTTATAATAGCGCTATCTTTAAACGAAAGGGGAGGTACAACATGAAAAAAATCAGTCTATTGACATTGGTTGTGATGGTTTGTCTGTTTTGTGTTCCGATTGCCATGGCAGCCGACACCATTCCGGTCGGTGTTCCGATTCCGATGACCGGCTGGGCAGCAGGTTCCGGGGCAGACTATTTTAAAGGCATCAAAATGGCTATCGATGAAATCAACGAATCGGGAGGCCTGCTGGGTAAGCAGCTTGAGATTATCCGTTTCGATTCCAAAGGGTTTGAGCCTGAGGTCGTCATGCAGGCGGCCGATTATCTATGCGGACAGAAGAAAGTGGCATCGGTGCATGCCGGCTGGGCCGGGTGGGGCCAGGATGTGCGGGCCTACGGCAAATACGATGCGCCCTTTTTTGCGGACGATGGATCCCAGGCGGCGGTGGATGTGTTCAAAGAAGACCCTAAGAAGTATTACAACATCTATCAGACCACCGACGTGGGCGTCGAACAGGCCAACAGCATGTTTCGTGCGCTGATGGCGCTGCCTTACAAATATCCCAATAAAAAGGTCGTGATCATCAATACCGACGATTCCTGGGGTCTTGAGGTAGGCGACACCTTGGAAAAAAACTTCAAAAAAACCGGCTGGAAAGTGTCCAAACGGGAGACCGTACCTTACGGCACCAACGAGTGGGGTGTTATTCTGTCCCAGATCCGCCGGATCAAACCGGCCCTTATCCATATCGAAATCCCCAGTGGGCAGGAAAATATCACGTTCATCCAGCAGTTTCTCAAAAAACCAAGCAACGCCATCATCAGCCTCGGCTGGGGCATTACGCCTCGCGAGGTGGTAGAAACCCTGGGGACCTCTGCCGATGGTATTGTGGGTGAGATGCCCAGCGGGCTGCCCGGACCCAAGGCGCCCAATGCCGCGGGACAAGCCTGGGTGGACAAGTTCGTGAAAATCAACAAGCATCAGGTTCCGGCCGGTGCCTGGATTGCCTACACCGCCGTAAAGGCCTGGGCGCATGCAGTCGAAAAGGTGGGCGATGCCTATAATTTCAAAGCCGTGAATGCCTATATTCAGAAACACGGCTATGAGGGCGAGTTGGGTCTTATCAAATGGGATAAAGACAATGTCCTGCGTGCCCAAGCGGGTGCTCCGGTGGTACACTACCAGGTGCAGGGCGGTGAGCTGCAGCCGATTTTCACGGATCCACCACTAACACCGTATCCCAATTCAAGCTTCAAGGTGCCGCGCTGGATAAAAAAATAAAGAGGCTGGCAAATTAACAATTCTAACGATTCAAGATGCTCACATGATTTGGGTTGAGCGCGTTGGTCAGTTGGCCCGTTTGCGCCTTGTCCTGTTTGCCCGGAAATAATAAAATCAGACATTTTTCCGATTTTAACAAGACAAGGAGCTCAACGGGCCCAACTGGCTAAACGGAACAACGCGCCAACCTGAAATCGTGATCCACCTTTTTAAGATGGATTCTATCATCAATGAGTGCCGAGCGTTTCAATGAAGGACTCACCCTGTGCCAGCAACTCTGAATGATTTTCCGGCGACTTGCTTTCGTCGATTAACTGCCGGGTATAGCCTTTCAGCAAATCCCCCGCCCGCGGACGGCCTCTGGCTTGCCATTCATCTATCGGCAGGTTGTCGAAAATGTGGCTGAATTGACGGGCGTTGCGACAGAACTTGAGGGTCAGGCTGGACAACAGAAAATCCCCGCCCGGACCTACCTGTGCGATTTCCTCGAGCCCGATGCTGGTATCGTCTACCACAAAACCTTCGGTAAAGAGACGAACCTGTTGGATAATCTCGTTGGCATATACGATAACATTGGGAGAAAAGGCCAGAGAGCCATGTATGTCGCCGACAAAAGGTGCCAACCCCTTCTTGCCGAGGCAAGCAGTCAGGTGGTTGAACCATTGATGACCAGCGGCGATGAGATCCCCCCCCCAGCCCATGCCGCTTCCGGAAGTTCCGGAATAGGGCAGGTTGTAATGCGCCATCATTTCTGCACAGGCCAGATCTATCAGGTAGCTTTTGGGATCATAGAAACTTTGGTTTCCCTTCATATCAAAACAGGCCGGATGATTGCCGAGAATCATGGGCGTGCCTTCTTTGATCAGTTGACCGAGGGTCAGTCCGGCCAGGACCTCGGCATTCATGATGGCCAGCTGCCCGGCAGGTGTAATTGGCGTCGAGGCGCCGGCCATACCATAATTGGCATAGATAAAGGGTAAACCGCGTTCAATGGCGACAAACATTTTGTCCGCCGTGGTTTTGTTGATGACCAGCGGGGTGATGGGGTTAAGATAGGGGATAATCGAAGGGCGTGGTGCCAGATCGCCATGCAGGTGTTCCAAAAGATCCATTACCAATGGAAAGGCATTTTCATCTGAGATCAAAATGATGAGCGGTTTGGCAGTATTGGCAGCCATCTCCAGGGTCGCATACAGATCCGAGACTTGCGGTGCAACGTCCTGCACAATGCCGACTGTTGAAATAGCGTCAAAACTTGGCAGATCATTACCCAGGCGGACACAGGTTTCCATGTGTTTGCGGGTGAACGGAACCACTGCGTCGGTTTCCGGTTCCTGATAGTAAAGCGACGTTACGCCCACGCCGAAACGCGTCTGATCCGGCAGTCGAAATGCCGGCGCGCCTTTGCGATTGTAAATATCAATACGCGCAGGGGCGGCCAGGATGGCCCATTCGACCAGATCCGCCGGTATGCGCACGCGATCGCCGTCAATTGCTTGCGGGCCGATAGTCTGGGCAAAGAGATTTCTGGCCTCGAGCGAGTCGACCCTCAGTCCGATGGATGATAATATCTGCAGAGAATAATCATGAACCTTTTTTATCTGTTTCCGGTCCATTACGCTTAGACGCGGATGCACCCTATTTGTTTTTTTCATTTTATCTCCTGC
>JASFGM010000555.1:0-3322 GCA_050123755.1 Desulfobacterales bacterium | reverse complement strand
TTGGCCAGAAGTATACGCACCACTTCTAGATGTCCCTGTTTTGCCGCTAAAATCAGCGCCGAGTTTCCGGAGATATCTTTTGCTTTAACGTCGGCCCCAGCGTCAATTAACTCTTTAACCACACCATCATAGCCATCGGCGGCTGCAAACAGTAAGGCGGTTTTTCCTTTATTATCTTTTACATCAACATCAGCGCCGGCAGCCAGCAGTTCCTTAACTATGTCCTGGTGCCCGTTTATAGCCCCGAAAATTAGGGCGGTGGCGCCTGTATTGTTTCTAACGTTTGCCTTCGCTTCGCGGGTCAACAATACATTCATGATGTCGCGGTAACCGAATTGGGCGGCCATCATAAGCGATGTCCAACCCGCATTTTCCTGAGTATTCGCACTTGCACCGCTGGCAATCAATTCCTCTACAATATGTAAATGCCCTTCATAGGTTGCTTTCATCAACGCGGTCCAGCCATCCTGATCTTTTGCATCAACCGGCACACCCTGATCCAGCAATCCTTTGACTTTATCTATTTCACCTAGCTCAGCAGCTTCTAACAGCGGATTCGAAAGGTCGGCTGCGCAAACCCAATCAACCGCTAGCATGATATAGGCGCACAGAAATACAATACGGAGTAAAAGCACAGCAGTGAAACGTGATATATTCATTATTCAATCTGTGGGGGATTGCTCGGGGCAATATTCTTCGATCAAGCCTTCCAATTTTTTCGAATAATCTTCGAGCTTTGTTTTGGTTTCTTCAAGTTCCTCGATCATCTGTGACTTTTCAAATTCCCGGGCCTCGACTTTCACCAGCATCATGCCAAAGGATTCGGCTAATTCTGCCAGTATGGCCGGATAGCGGCCTTTTTTGGAAAGTTCGAATAATCGTTCCGAATCGGATTTATCATATTTTCCGGATGCAATTTTTTTGCAGCAAGAATTCAGCATCTCAAATAAATCAAGGTAATAACGTTCAAAATCCATTTTGATTTTCCTTTCAAATTAAAGTTCCTGAATATAACGTGTTTTTCAGCGGCACGCAACACTGATACACCTCATGACCGAAAAAGAAAAGATCTCGTTGTGCGAGCACGATATTTACAATTCCATTAGATGAGATTATATTATGTTAAAAACACCCCCATTCGGACTGAATGCAGCTATCTGCCTTGAGCGCCCTTAACTTCGAGGATTTACAACGATATTAATTCGGCCAACACGTGACCCCCGCAGCGCTTCCAGTGAAAGAAATCATTATCGTCAGCCGGTCATCCTGACTCAGGCGTCAGAATGGGGTATGGGAGAATTCGCATGCAAAAAAAATATCTACTCATCCCGATTTGGGTCTTGATTATTTTTAGCCTACCGGTTTTGGCCGAACAGAAACCTGAAGAAATTCTAAATGCCATCATCAAGATTAAAGCAACCATCCCCCAAGATGCAAGCACGGCACGGGTACTGGGAACCGAACGGGAAGGAAACGGTGTTGTCATTGACGAAAAGGGCCACATTCTCACCATCGGCTATCTGATTCTGGAAGCGGAGGCTATCGAAGTCATTGACGCACAGGGCGATTCGGTCAAGGCCAGCTTCGTAGCTTACGATTATAAAACCGGCTTCGGCATTTTAAGAGCCGATCCGCCCCTATCTGTAAAACCTCTGAAACTGGGCCAATCGTCTCAGCTTAAAGAAGGCGATCCGATTCTGATGGTCGGTTCCGGTGGTGCCGGAGCAGTTTTGGGCTCACGCGTTGTCGCCCGTACGGAATTTGCAGGCTACTGGGAGTACCTTGTTGAAGATGCCATCTATACCAGCCCGCCTTACCCCAATTATGGCGGCGCTGCCTTGCTTGATCATAATGGACAGCTTCTGGGAATCGGATCGATTTTCACCCGGTTCTCCGTGCCGGGGATGGGTATTATGGCGTGTAATATGTCGGTCCCCATTGATCTTCTCAAACCGATTCTTGCCGATCTGATCGACATCGGGCGCTCTTCGAAATCGTCGCAACCCTGGCTGGGAATCCACGCTGATGAAGTCCATGGACGCGTTTTCATCATTCGCGTCACTCCGGGAGGTCCCGCTGAAAAAGCCGGCATTAAGGCGGGCGACATCATCCTGGCGGTAAACCAAACCCCTATTAAAAAGCTGGCTGATTTTTTCCGCCAGATCTGGGCCCTGGGACCTGCCGGTGTGAAGGTGCCGCTGAGCATCCTGCAGGAAACACAGGTGCGTAACATCAGCGTACAATCTGCAGACCGCTATCAGCTTTTACAAGTATCACGCCAGCGTTAAAATGATGCGGTTAACCCCGGTTATGTTGACTAATGGCCGCAAAACCGCTATCTATAATCTAATTATCCGGCATTTATACTGCTTTCCATAATAATGTTCCGAAATAAGGAAGGGCAGCATAAGTGGTTGTAGAAAAAAACGTTTCAATACAGGAACGTTTTTTTGACAACCACTATATATGCTAAAATTATTTGAGAGTATTTCCATGCGCAAAACAATTTATTTTATCTTGCTGATAACCGTTTTTCTCACGCTCACCGCCAGGTTGCAGGCCGCCGACTTAAAAGATGGCTTTTTCGATCTCGCCTGGAAAACCGATTTGTCACAGACAGATGGATTTAGAAAGATATCGGAAAATGTGAACGTTAGTTATTTTATCAATCCTAAACGCGGCTATAAAATTGCGGATGTAAAAATTATGGATGTGCTTTATGGCAGCTTTGCCAATCAATTTTTCGCCGTCTACATCAATATTGAAGCCATCGATGTATTTGCCCAGCTTCGAAGACATATCAACCACAAATACGGCCTGCCCAAAACCAAGATCATTCGCATGGCGCAACCGGACCAACAAACCGTTTACCAGTGGAAATATGAGAAAACAAAGATCAAGCTAAAAATCTATGAGAACAGAGAGACGATGAAAATGGCGTTTTACTACACCCCCATTTCCGTGCAGGTAAATGAAATCCAACTGGAAGCTTTTCATGAAACCTATAAAAAATCGATCTTCCCCCTGGATAAAACCCAACTGCGGCAGGCGGAAGAGTTGAGGGATCTGATGAAATTTTAATGATTGCACCACCAACATACCCCGCAAGATCAAGGCCCCTTTCCTTCCTGGGATACCAATTGAATCTTTTCCGTTATTTCATTTAAAATCAGCTCGATTCTGGCCCGCCGAATTTCCATAAATTCTTCCGGGATTGCACCGCGCGAAATTATCGGGCATAAGAGCCGATGGTCTGAGTTGACACACCCGCTCCATTCTCATATGGTTTGATCTAATAAACGATTAAAGCAGGGTGCTATCA
>JASFGM010000554.1:0-3329 GCA_050123755.1 Desulfobacterales bacterium | reverse complement strand
TGCCAAACAACGGATGGACCCTAAAGGTCCATATAAAAATCACCACAACATCTAAAAAAGGAGGGTTGAGCAATGAAAAAAGGACTGCTTATTGGTCTGGTTTTACTCCTGGCCATGGTAACCGGCGCATATGCCGCCGATTTTCCCAAGCGACCGATCACCTCGGTGGTTGTCTGGGGTGCGGGCGGCGGAACCGATACCTGCAACCGCATTATCGCCGCCGAAATGCAAAAATTCATCGGGGTCAATATCAACGTGATCAACAAAACCGGCGGCGTCGCCGGTTCGGTCGGCATGATGTACGGTTATTCCCGGCCCCATGACGGCTACACCTTAACCGGCCTGTCCGAATCCAATGTGACCGCCGGTGTCCAGGGCGGCTGGGATAAAAATTTTAATGTCTGGGATGTCTTTATTGTCGGCGGCTCGCCGGATATCATTTCGGTCACCCCGGATACGCCTTACAAAACCCTTAAAGACCTGATCGAAGCCGCCAAAAAGAAACCCGGCAGCATTAAAGCAGCTGCCAGTGGTGCCGGTTCCATCCATCATCTGAATCTGCTGGCAGTCGAAAACGGCTCCGGCGCCGACTTCAACTTCATTCCCTATAAGGGCTCTGCTCCCAGCCAGAACGCGGCCATGGCCGGTGAAGTGTCGGTGGTGGTCACCTCTTTGGCCGAGCAACAGCAATTGCTACGCGGCGGCAAACTGCGAGCGCTGGCCATGTTGATTCCGGAACCATTCGAAGTCCAAGGATTGGGAACGATCCCGTCATCTTTCGATTCCTATCCCGGACTGTCCAAATACCTGCCGATTTCCCAGGCCATCGGATTTGCAGTTCCGGCCGACGTACCGGCTGATCGCAAAGCCGTGCTGGTGGATGCGTTTAATAAAGCAATGGCAACCGACAAAGTAAAAAGCTGGGCCAAAGATAATTACTACCTGCTGTCGGGCAAAACCGGGGCGGAGTCCAGAAAGGTTTTTGACGCGCTCCAATCCAATTTTGCCTGGACGCTGTGGGAACTGAAAGCGGCCAAGGTCAACCCGGATAAACTGGGTATTCCCAAACCATAACCATTCAGAATGTGGGAGACAGGTATCAAAAGATGCCTGTCTCTCACAGATTTGCGTTAACCGAATAATTGAGGACCTTCCATTATGCTGGAAAAAGATAAGCTCCGCAAGGCCGATGTGTATTCCGGCATCGTCATTTTTCTGTTCGGCGCCTGGATTGTCTGGCAGGCGTCTAAAATGCCCATGAAAGACAGCTGGGGCGGAGTCCAAAATGTCTGGTTCGTTTCCCCGGCCCTTTTCCCGCTGTTTGTCGGTGCCATGATCATGCTGCTGGGTCTGTTGCTCTTTAGAACCGCACTGAAAACCATCGGCGTGAAAGCATTCGGCAGCACCCTGCAATGGTTGTTGAGCAGCAACCTGTTTCAGTTTTTAAATACGGTATCCATTTTACGATTTTATGCGATTGCCGTCCTTTTTTTGGCATTTGTTTACCTGAACATCCCGCGAATCGATTTTTTCCTGAGCGCCGTTCTGTTTTTAAGCGTCTTTATCACGATGTTCTATTTCGATGAGGCCGTGCTTTTAAAAAAGCTCTTTTTGTTCTATCTGGCCGGAACCGCCTTTTTTGTTATTTACTTTGCAGTCGGTTTAGACGGATGGCTCAGCCCGGTCCTGCCTTTTGCAAAAGATATTCTGGCCCTGGGTTTTATTCTCGGGTACTGTCTTTATGCCTGGCGGCTGATTTGCAGCAGCCCGTTATTGCGCAAGAAATATCGAACCGGTTTGATTGTCGCCGTTGTGGCGCCTTTTCTCGTCGGTTTGATTTTTAAATACTTTCTGCTGGTACCCATGCCGGCCGAGGGCATGGTCGTCGCACTTGTAGATGCGATCTGGTATTTTGAATTTTAATTCTCGGCTTTGAAGGGATTCGGTTTTCCATGATTATTTTAGAAAGAATCGGAACCTATTTTCAGATGGTGTTTCATCTGGCAGCAGACCCGTTGAACATATTAATTTTACTTTGTTCGGTTATGCTGGGGATTATTTTCGGCGCCATGCCGGGACTGACTTCTACCCTGGGTGTGGCCCTTTTGACCGCTTTGACATATGGCATGGATACCGGCACCGCCATGCTCTGCCTGCTGGCCATTTATGTCGGCGGGACCTATGGTGGATCGTATTCCTCCATTCTGATCAATATTCCCGGAACAGCCGCTTCCGCCGCTACCGCCCTGGACGGATACCCGCTGGCCTGTAAAGGCGAAGGCGGCCGCGCCATCGGCTTGACCACCACCGCATCGGCCATCGGTACAATTATCAGCATGCTGTTTCTGGTCAGCATTTCTCCGTTAATCTCCTTCTTTGCGCTCCAGTTTACCTCCTTTGAGTTTTTTCTGCTGGCATTTTTCGGCATTCTGATCAGCGGGACCCTGACCAGTCCCGATCTGGTCATCAAAGGCTGGATTGCCGGTTTCTTAGGGCTTTTTTTGGCCTGCATCGGTCGTGACCTTTTACAGTTTTATCCCCGCTTTACCTTTGGCATACCCGAACTCGACAGCGGCGTCGAGGTGGTACCGGTGCTGATCGGTGCCTTTGGAATTCCGCAGATTATTCAGGTTCTGAAAGACCGCTTCCAGATCGGTGAGACCCAGAAGTTTCAGCGTATTCTGCCGGAGTTTGGAACCATTGTCAGAAATGTCCCCAGAATTATTCGATCGGCCCTCATCGGTGTGGGTATCGGTTCGGTTCCCGGCATTGGCGAAGACATCGCCGCCTGGGTATCCTACGGAACTGCTAAAAATACGTCCAAGCATCCCGAACGCTTCGGAAAAGGCGAAATAACCGCCGTTCTTTCCACCGAGGTGGCCAACAATGCCTGTGTGGGGGGTGCCATGATTCCGCTGCTCAATCTGGGCATCCCGGGAAGCCCCCCGGCGGCCATGTTGCTGGGCGCCCTGATGCTGCACGGGGTGACACCCGGGCCCATGATTACGTTTGAGCACCCCACCTTTATTATGGAAGTGGCTGCCATTCTGCTGCTGGCATCTTTAACGATGTGGGTGGTCGGAATGCTGATGGCCAAACAGGTGGTTAAAGTGTTGCGGATTCCGGTCCAGCTTTTTATGCCCATTATCGGAATTCTGTGCATCATCGGCTCCTACTCGCTGGGAATGAATATCTGGAATCTGTATCTGATGCTGCCGGTGGGAATTATCAGTTATTTTCTGATCGAAATGGGGTATCCCATTGCGCCGCTGGTCATCGGCGTGATCCTGGGCCCCATGGCGGATGAGAATTTAAGACGGGCACTGATG
>JASFGM010000553.1:0-3332 GCA_050123755.1 Desulfobacterales bacterium | reverse complement strand
TCGATCAAACACAATCAGCACTCCCCGAACGGCGTCTTGCCATATCAGTGGGGCCGCCAAAGATACGGCCTGATCCGAACAGGTTTCAGTCATGGCTTCCCCGAAAGCAATCACACGTTCCGGCATACCGTCATCCCAGGGCACTCGCGGCAGGTTATGGGTGGCCACCAGTGATAGGCGCTCCTGTTCCGGATCCCACAGGTAAAAGCCACTGCCGTCGGCACGGCATTGATAGCTTGCCTGACGGACCACGCCTTGAAGAAAGTCCGGATCCAGTGTTGCGGCCGGTGTCAACTTTTTAACCACAATAGGCGTCCCTTTGCCCTAGCATCATTTCCCACAATAATGTTACAAAAGTCGTGTGGAAAATTTTAGTTCAGTCGAGTTCTTTACAAGTTTCTGGTCACTGGCTGCTGGCTACTGGCAGCTGGTTTCTTGCCATTGGTCACAGGCTGCTTGTCTCTGGGTCGGCCAGCAGCAAGAAGCCAACAGCCAGTAGCAAAAAACCTAAAACAGGACCGTGTTTTGTAAATTGCTTGCGGGACACCACACTAGGGCACTAATTTATCGCGATGCACAGATGCCGGTAAACAGGGTTCCTTATTAAGCGTTACAATCGATCGGCCAGCACAGTTGCCAGATCACGAACCGGAATCGCGATATCATTTTCCAGAGTCGGATCCTGCTGGGCACATTTGAAATGGATCTGACATTTAATACAGCTTGTAATCAGCATTTCAGCACCGGTGGCTTTGGCTTCTTTTAAGCGCTCAACCTGGATATTTTTACTGACTTGGCCGCATGCTGTCCAGCAACTGGTGCCGCAACAAAGACTGTTGCGGTGGGTCCGTTCCATTTCAACCAGATCCAACCCGCAAGCACGCAATAACGCACGGGGTTCCTCGTAAACGCCCAGGTGTCGGCCCAGCCGGCAGGCATCCTGATAAGTTGCCGAGCCCTTCTTTATTTCCGAACTCCATTCGATCTTGGAAGCCGCCGGCTGCCGGCTGAGAAATTGGGTGAGGTGCAACACCTCCATTCCGTGCGCTCCAACCCGTTTAGGGTAATCCATTCCGAGGGTACGGGCACATTCGGGGCAGGTGGTGATAATCTGCTTGGCCTTGGTGGCTTTGAAACGTTTGAGATTAAGTCGCGCCAAAGCGTCAAATGTTGCCATATCGCCCTCCCAAATCTGGTCGTGGCCGCAGCAGCGCTCATCGGACAACACCTGGGGCTCGATTCCAAGATGGTTCAGAATCCGCACTGCTGCCCTGGCAATCTCCAAACCCTCGATGCCCAGGTGCTTAAACTGCACCTCATAGTATGGCAAACAGCCGACAAAATACAACGTCTCAGAATCGTCGGAAATTTTCAAATCACGATCAAGCCATTCGAGTCTTTTTTGATCAAGGTCCGGGTGGGTCATCATCTTACCCCAGGTTTGGATAACCTCACCGTGACTGCAATCCCCTGACCGGCCCTCGTTTCGGGCCAATCCACGTGCATCCTGCATAAATTCTGAAAATAACACATCCGACGGACACAGCTCGCTGCACCTTTTGCAAGTCAAACATGACCAGAACAGGGGATCTTCGTAAACATCAGCCGAATGGCCATTAAGGGCTTTTTCAATCAGCAGGCGCGGACTGCAATAGGTGCGTGTCTCCCACACAGTGATCGGGCAAACCGCACTGCATTTCCCGCATTCCAAGCAGTACCCGGCGCGATTGCGATTGACGATATCCTGCAGGTTGCCCATGATTATCCCCGCTTCCCGTTTAGCCCCGCTACAAAGGCGTGAACTTTACGCACCCATGCTTTGCCGTCACCGGCCGCGACCCGATCCATTTTGAGCCGTTGATCCGAATAGCCCATGGTGCGAACCAAATCTCTGGCAACCGCAAAAACCTCTTGGGAGCGGCGGCCCCCGAATTCATAACGGCATTCATCCTGCGGGCAGCCCAACAAAAGAACGCCATGTGCGCCCCGCTCAAATGCCTTCAGGATAATCCCCGGCCTGAGTCGCCCCAAACACATAACCCGAATCGGATAAACCCGCGCAGAATAGGACAGCTGTTCAATGACTGCCGTTTCCATCCCGCTGTATGGATTCCAGTTACAGGTAAATACCGGCACGATTTGTTTTTGTTCGACCCGGCCGGCCTGATCCCAGATGGCATCTAACATGACTTCCAGTTGGGTATCGGTGGCGTACCCTGCTGTAATGGCGCCTGACGGGCATTGGGCTGCACATGACCCGCAGCCCTCACAGATGACGGGGTCAATCCAGCAAAAGCGATCCGGCTCGGTACCCATCAACTGGGGTGCGCCGAACTCGCAGATTTCAACGCAGGTATTACAGGCCCTGCAGCGCTGAGAATCCACTACCGCAGTGTGAGGTCCGGGCGTTTTGCAAGACCGACCCAGCCACGCGGATACCCGCGCCGCTGCCGCCGCACCCACCATGGTACTCTCCAGGGCCGGGTCGCAGTAAAAAACGCCCGGTCGTGTCGTTTCCAACCCGTCTTCCCGGATGGATCGGAGCCGCGGACGATAAGGCGGGTTTCCGAAGGCATTCCGTAATCTGTCGTCCTCAATAGAATCGCATGGTGCCAATACCATACCTGCAGCCGTCCAATCCCGTCCGTTTTGCGTTACGCAATAACAACCATTGGCTCTGCGAATACGAAGCGGCGGTTCGGCCAGATCGTGTACCGCAATATCCTGGAGGCGAAGAAGGTTCCGGCAAGCTTTGGCCGCACGACCGCTACCTAGAATCACAACCGAACGCTGGCCGGGTCGAAATTCCACAAGCCTTTCGCCGGCCGTCCGATTCTTGGCAACGGCCGCAGAAACCAGCGCCATGGCTTTTGCCGTTGCCGCGTGAGGGTTTTTCCGATGGGCCCAGGCACATTGCTCCCGTATATTGACAAACTCAACCGCCGACGGCGGCAGGTTACCCGCCCTTGAAACGTCTTTGTGCTGCGGATTTCCTTGGCGGGACTGAAACAATCCCAAATTGGCCTTGCAACGCACGCGCTGGTAGGTGCAGCTATAGCACACCTGGTCCAAAGAACAGCAACTACAGGCAGCCAGCGTAATTCGATTCAAATCGAGTGCCTGCACTTTTTTTTGAATTGTGGTTTGCGCCTCAGGCGTACAGGAAAATGGCAGCACCTGGGCGTGGGCAACACCGGGCCAGGTTGCTGCCCGTTCACGAAGTGCTTCGGTATCTACGATCTCAGAAATCAGGTGACCACACTGACAGATAAAGACACCCATACGCACACCATCTGGAGGTGGTGTCACAAAGGCACCCGAATCCTGGACTG
>JASFGM010000552.1:0-3337 GCA_050123755.1 Desulfobacterales bacterium | reverse complement strand
TTGGGTTTAAGTCTAATCTACATGGGTCGAAGTTAATCGGCTTTGAGATTTTTTTGCCCACAACAAACCGTTTTAGTGGTTCAATTGGTTTGATTGGTTAATAATCATTCGAAAACGAATTTAACCCATCGAACCAATCCAACGAATCGAACGATTATTATGTACGCTCTATCTGACTATAATTACCCGCTTCCGGCGGAGCGAATTGCCCAGAAACCCGCTGAGTGCAGAGATCAATCTAACCTTCTGGTTATGGATCGCAAGAGCGAAAAGTTATCTCATCATCGGTTTCATGATCTGGATAATTTTTTAAACCCGGGTGATGCACTGGTGGTCAATAACACAGCGGTTATTCCGGGACGACTGCTGGGTAAAAAAGATACCGGCGGAAAGGTCGAAGTTCTCATATACGGTTTTAACGGCAGCGGTAAGCCCCGGACAATAAAAGAAGAGCGGGTTTACGAATGCCTGGTTAAGGCCGCCAAACCGCCAAGAACGGGCAGTTCATTTTATTTTGATGAGGGGCTGACGGCCAAAGTGATCGAACGCCGCAATGGAATGTATTTGATCAGATTTTACACTGAGGATAATTTTGAAGCCTTGCTTGACCGCATTGGAAAAGTGCCCCTTCCGCCTTACATAAGGCGCGGTCCGGAGTTGGAGCCGCCCTGTGATGATCGGGCCGCCTACCAAACCGTTTATGCGTCTGAAAAAGGTGCTATTGCCGCTCCTACCGCCGGGTTGCATTTTACATCCGAACTTCTTGAAAGGCTGGAAGCCAAAGGAGTTGCCATCGTTTCGATTACGCTGCACGTGGGTTGTGGGACTTTTTTACCGGTACGGGCGCAAGATATTCGCTCCCATCAGATGCATTCTGAAGAATATTCGATTCCCGGACAAGCAGCCCATAAGATTAATTCAGCCCGGGCCGCGGGATATCGAGTGATAGCGGTTGGAACCACCTGTGTGCGCACTCTGGAATATGCGTCTGCTTCCGGTGGGCATGTGCAGGCCGGAAACGGTTGCTGTGATTTGTTTATTTATCCAGGTTACCGGTTTAAGGCTGTTGATGCGATGATTACCAATTTTCATCTTCCCCAATCAACCCTGTTAATGCTGGTTTCAGCCTTTGCCGGACGTGAAAATATCCTGCATGCCTATCAAGAGGCCATAAAACGAAAGTACAGGTTTTATAGCTATGGGGATGCGATGCTAATCATGTAATGTATGTTGTCCGTTGTCAGTTGTCCGTTGCGGCACAAGCCGGTGTGCCCCAAAGCCAGTAGCCAATAATATTAGGTGTCAGGTTTCGGGTGTCAGGTGTCAGGAAAAAATTGATTTCAGGTGCCAGTCCTTGGCCCGGAGGGCCTATCGTTGGCCTTGAAGCCTATGGACTAGAAGCACTCCCATAGAGATTTCAGATTTCGGTATGATGCGTAGTGCCCTGACACCTGACACCTGAACACTAAAACCTCTGAACGCAGAACCTCTGAACCCGGAGCAGGGACTAGAAGCCAGAATATGTTTAACTTTGATATAGTAGCTCAATCTTCAACCACCCGCGCCAGAGCCGGTGTCATTCAAACCGCTCACGGCAAAGTGGAGACTCCGGTCTTTATGCCGGTGGGAACCCAGGGCACGGTGAAATCACTGACGCCCGAGGAGCTATGGTCGGCCGGAGCTGAGATCATTCTCGGCAATACCTACCATCTCTATCTCAGACCCGGCTGTGATGTCATTGATCGATTTGACGGCCTGCATGAGTTTATGAACTGGAGGGGTCCGATTCTGACGGACAGTGGCGGGTTCCAGATTTTTTCTCTGGCCGGATTGGCTAAAATTTCTGAAGAAGGTGTGACCTTTCAATCCCATATCGATGGAACCCGTCATCTTTTGACACCCGAAAAGGCGGTTGAAATTCAAACCTGCCTGGGCTCGGATATCAGCATGTGCCTGGATCAATGTATTCAGTACCCGGCCAAACGCCAGCTTACACGCAGGGCCCTTGAAACCACCAGCCAATGGGCCAAACGCTGTAAAGTTGCCTGGCAGGAGATGGCAAATGGCCACAGTGCGTTGTTTGGTATTGTTCAGGGCGGGGTGTTTAAGGATTTGCGCGAAGCATCGGCAGAATCTTTAATTCCGCTCGACTTTAACGGCTTTGCGATCGGCGGATTGAGTGTCGGAGAACCGGTGGAGATCATGCTGGAAATCGCCGATTTTACCTTGCCGAAACTGCCGGATGAAAAACCCAAATATATTATGGGTGTCGGAACGCCCGAAAACCTGATTGAACTGGTGGCGTTGGGTGCCGATATGTTCGATTGTGTTTTGCCGACCCGCAATGGCCGCAATGGACAAATTTTTTACCAGCAAGGCACACTGAACATTTGCAACGCAAAATACAGGCACGATACGAATCCTCTGGCGCCCGGTTGTTTGTGTTACACGTGCCGGAATTATTCCAGGGCCTATTTACGCCACCTTTACATGGCCAAAGAACTTCTGGCCTATCGGTTAAATACGCTGCACAATGTTCATTTTTTTCTGAATTTAATGAAACAGGTGCGGGCGGCGATTGTGAAAGATGAATTGGAATCTTTTCGAAAGAATTTTTATAGAAACCGTAACAACTGAGTTAAAGGCAAATATTTAATGATCCACCACAAAGCACACAAATATGCACGAAGATAATTATAAGATTTGTGAATTGTGCCCTTCGTGAACTTCGTGGTAAAATCTAAATCTGCAATCACATGGATTTCAATTAAACGATTAACCCAAAGGAGATTTTAGCATGCGAGAAAAAGTTGAGGAGGCCATTAACAAAATCAGACCCATGCTCCAGGCCGATGGGGGCGATGTGGAACTTGTCGACGTCCAAGAAGGTATTGTCACTGTCCGGTTACAGGGCGCCTGTGCGGGCTGCCCCATGTCACAGATGACGCTGAAAAACGGAATAGAAAAAATACTGAAAAAAGAAATTCCGGAAGTGGTTTCCGTGGAATCGGCACCCTAGTGTCATGTCACCCAAAAGTCGTATGGGATATTTTAGTGCCGCTGAGTTCTTTAAACAAAACAATGTCTATGGTGTCAGGTGTCAGTGTTCAGGTGTCAGAAAGATACAGAGGACAGAGCACAGAAAACAGATGACAGAGGACAAAGGGCAGACTGTTTCTGTTTTCTGTCATCTGACTTCTGTCATCTGTTATCTGACACCTGAAACCCGACACCTGACACCTAAAATAAAACCATGTTTTGTAAATTACTTGCGGGACGTAACACTTGGGGCTTGACATATGATAATATTGCAGGACTTCAAAAGGAGGATGAGGTG
>JASFGM010000551.1:0-3341 GCA_050123755.1 Desulfobacterales bacterium | reverse complement strand
GCCTTTTGGACGCAAAGTTGCGGACACCGGTATGCCGGTAAAAATGTCCGAATTGCTGGCATCGCTTCAGACACCGGCCTACATCACCCGACAAACGCTGCTGAATCCCAAATATATCAACAAAGCCAAAAAAGCGATCAAGAAGGCCTTTACCTATCAACTGGAAAATACGTGCTTCAGTTTTGTCGAACTGGTCAGCACCTGCCCGACAAACTGGGGTATGACGCCGCTGGATGCCATCAATTGGGCTAAGGAAAAAATGCTTCCCTATTATTCTATAGGCGTGTTCAAAACGCCTGAGGAAGATGAGAGCGCAACGAGTTCGGCATCCGCAAAAAAGTGAGCTTTTAGTGGCAAAATATTTACGCCACCAAGACACCAAGACGCAAAAACGAACAGTAACCGAATGCTTTCTTTGTGTCTTGGTGCCTTTGTGGCAATTTGTTCCGGCTTGTCCGGGTTAGGAGGGGAGGTATAATGCAAAGTGAAGTTCAATTTGCCGGATTCGGCGGCCAGGGTATTATGTTAATGGGGCAAATTATGGCCCAGGCCGCCATGCATCAAGGCTATGAGGTCGTCTGGATCCCATCTTACGGACCGGAGATGCGCGGCGGCACGGCTTATTGCACGGTGGTTATCAGCGATCGGCCCATCGGCTCTCCGATTATTCGGAATCCGAAACATCTGGTTGCCATGAATCGGCCCTCTCTGGAAAAATTCGCTCCCACCGTCAAATCCGGCGGGACGATCTTTATCAACAGTTCCATCATATCGATCGATGCCGGCCGGGACGATGTGGACGTTATCAAAGTTCCGATTATCGAAATCGCCAAAGAATTGGGAAATGTCAAAACCGCCAATATCGTTGCACTGGCGGCATTCGTAAGCCGCAGCCAGGTGGTCGACTTTGAGCTGTTGCGTAAATCGGTAAAGGATAAATTCGCCAGTAGAGAAAAACTGATCCCCCTTAACATGAAAGCGCTGGAAGAAGGTCAAAAAGCCGCGCGGGCGTAATCGCGTTGCGAGTTACGAGTGGCGAGATACGGGTTCATAAAAAACGCGCAACCCGCAACGCGCAACCCGGTCATAAAAAATGAAACTGAAAGTTCCCGATTATTTCTCAAAGATTAAGCCCTATGTTCCCGGCAAACCCATCGAGGAGGTTGAGCGGGAATATGGGATCGGTAATTCCATTAAGCTGGCTTCAAATGAAAATCCATTGGGGCCTTCGCCGATGGCGGTTAAAGCAATCCAGCGCGCGGTTGAAAAGCTGCATCGGTATCCGGACGCCGGTGGTTACGAGCTGATTCAATCTATCGCTGAAAAAAATGATATTGATCCGGAAAATATTGTTCTGGGAAACGGATCCGATGATATCATCGCCTTGCTTGCGCGCGTTTTGTTAGGCTCCGATGATGAGGTTATCTTACCGCAACCGTCCTTTCTATTTTACGAAATTTCGATTCTCAGTTCAGGTGCGCTTCCGGTCTGGGTTCCCCTGAAATCGTTTAAAACGGATCTGAAGGCGATGCTTCAGAAAATAAGCCCGAACACCCGTATGATCTTTTTAAATGTTCCCCACAATCCAACCGGAACCATTATTTCAAGACAGGAGTTTGAAGATTTTATCGCTGAGGTTCCCTCAAATATCGTCATTGTGCTGGATGAAGCCTATATCGAATTTGTCAGCGCAGCGAATTGCGCGAACAGTTTTGATTTTTTGAAAACCGATAAAACCATTGTCGGGATGCGCACGTTTTCCAAAGCATTCGGATTAGCGGGACTGCGCGTGGGCTATGGCGTGATGCCGGCGCCTCTGGCCGAACTGCTTCACAGGGTCCGACAACCGTTTAACGTCAATACGCTTGCCCAGGTAGCAGCGGCCGCAGCCCTTCGGGATGTTGAATTTCTGCAAAAGACGGTCGATCTGGTTCATGCTGAGCTCGAATTTATATATGGTGCTCTGGATAAGCTTAAACGGCCTTATATTCGATCTCAGGCCAATTTTTTTATGGTCCAGGTTGGAGAAGGGCAGACCGCGGATGAGGTTTTCGAAAATCTTCTTAAGCAAGGGGTGATCGTGCGTTCAATGCGCGCTTATGGCTATTCGGGATATATCCGGGTCACGATCGGAAAACATCAGGAAAATATTCGTTTTTTAGAAGCGCTTGAGAAGGTCATATAGTGAAGCGGTGTCAGGTGTCAGTGTTCAGGTGTCAGGACGGATAGCGCCGAAACTTCTCAAGGTCGGATGCTGAACACTGACACCTGACACCTGAAACCTGTAGAGATATGAAGAAACTACTGATTACCATCGACGGTCCGGCCGGGGCCGGCAAAACCACCGTCAGTCGCGCGCTCGCCGACCGGCTGGGATACCGGTATATCGATACCGGCGCCCTTTATCGCGGGGTGGCCTATGAGGTTAAACGCCGCGGAATCGATCCCGAAAATGAAGCCGGGCTGCAGGACCTTTGTCGTCGAATTCGGCTCCGTTTTGAATCGGAAGGGAAGGGGCTGCGTCTTTATTCGAATGGCGTAGACATTTCTGACTTCATACGCACACCGGAAATTAGCATGCTGGCATCAGCTGTTTCAGCCAAATCGATCGTCAGGGATTACTTGCTGGAAGTCCAAAGGGATATTGGCCAAAAGAAAGCTGCGGTTTTTGAAGGACGCGATATGGGGACAGTCGTCTTTCCGGAGGCCGATGTTAAGTTTTTTTTGGATGCATCTTCAAAAACCCGAGCGCTGCGCAGATATCGAGAACTCGACGCTGAATCCAGTCAGTCCTTAGAAGAGGTTTCCCAGGATATGCAGCAGCGCGATACAAATGACAGCACCCGGAGTCTGGCCCCTCTAAGACCGGCTGATGATGCAATTCGGATTGATTCCAGCGAATTATCTGTTCAAAAGGTGGTTGATTTAATGCTGTCGCATATCGATAAAAGCCGATAAAAATAAAAAGAAATAGTAGCTATTCTTAATAAACAAGTTCAAAACCTAGAGTTTTCGTAAAAATTTAAATAAAGGATTGCATTTTTTTCCTATTCTGTTAGAAATACAGGGTTGCGCTAAGGCTTACACCGGCTGCAATAAAATAGGCTAAGGGGGACTAATGATTCATGGTTGATGAAACTAACAAGGATGACACTCAAAATGAAAAGCAAACTGAAATTGCCGATGATACGGCTATGGAGCAAATGAAAACTGAAAGTGAACCGCAAAAGGATGAGATCACAGCTCAACAATCAGCGGCAGGCTCATCCGAAGATACTTCAAAACTTCCGGGTGACAGCATGGAAAGCGTGATGGACATGTATGAAGAGAGTTTTAAGCGC
>JASFGM010000550.1:0-3343 GCA_050123755.1 Desulfobacterales bacterium | reverse complement strand
CATGGTTGCCGTAGCCGCTATACTTGAGCCAGAACATGCCGCAAAAAGGGCGCAGGCGGCAGTTACGGCCATGGCCAGCCCTCCGGTTAAATTACCAAGCCATTTATGGCTCGTAGAAAAAGCTGAAGTGCTCGCGCCAGTATAATGGGCAAATTCTCCCATTAATATGAATAACGGCATTGTCACAAAAGCGAAAAGGGCCAACGAATGATAAGGAAGCCAGCCGATCATCTGTAAAGCGGCATCTAAGCCGCTCACCAAGATAACACCAAAAAATCCCACCAAAGATAAGGCCACTGGAACATATACACCCCACCCGATAAGAAAAAAGAGAAATACTAATCCCAAAAGGCCGATCTGCAATGAAGTCATTTTATTTTTTACTTTCCTTTTTGAATCGGGTAATCAATGTTAAAAAATAGTGCATCCATGCGACTGATAAGCCAATTGGAACTGCAATCTTGGTGGGATAGATTGGCACTTCGATTAAACCCATTCTTGTTTCATGGATAGACAGGGATTCCCAAGCCTCTATGGAAGTTTGCCAGATTAACAATGACAAAATCAGCAGCATTAAACATGTGGCCAAGATGTCAGCAAAAAACCTGAATATAGGAGGTAGTCGTCTAAGAATGGCATTCGTCCGAATGTGCCTGTTTTGCATCCCTGTATAGGCAAAACATAAAAAAGTTATTATGACCACAGACTGCTCGCTGATTTCAAGAGTTCCTGATATTGGCGCATTAAAGGTATATCGCAAAAAAACATCAGCACCTACCAAGAACATGACACCAAAAAGCCAAAAAGAAGATAGGTCAACGAGTGCTTTTGCCAGCTTACGTAATAATCTTGTTACCACGATAAATTCTCACATCTAAAATGTTCTACAGTAAAATAAAAAGATCAGATTTTTTTTTTGGTGCCAAAACCAGTTGCATTTAGTTGCCTCACGCCTTATTCTTCTATTACTCGATAGAGACGTTACCAAATTCAGATAACGCCTCTATCGAGTGTCTACATTATTACTTATTTAATCAGAGCGTACTCCTGTTCCCAGGCCTTGTCATATTCATCCATCAAATCAGACCAAGATAGCTTTGCCAGCTTCTTTATCATCGCCATGGATTCTGTTCCGGGAAGACCTTTTTCGTCTAAGGCTTTGGCTGCAATAGTTTGAATATCTCCCAAACGTTTCTGCCATTCCTTCAAATCTGCATCGGAAAGTGTGTGAGCTGTTGCCCCTCTTTTCACCATCTGCTGTGATGCTATCGCTTGCTCCTTGACCGAATATTCCGCATACGCCATTTCAATTATTTTCGATTCCTCAAGGATAATTCTTTGTACACTTGCAGGAAGCGAATTCCATTTCTTTAAATTCATGACATATGAATATGCGATCATATGACCGGGAAAATTTTTTGGTCCCAGCCATATAACGTGAGGGGCAACTTCATCAAGTTTCATATCCCGCCCAAGCGCTAAATTCGTCACGGTACCATCAATAACCCCTTTATGTAAGCCGTCGAGCACCTCAGAAAAGGCAAAACTTACAGGAACCGCGCCTACAGCTTTTATCAGCGCTGGCATATTTTTACCAAAAGTTCTTATCTTTAATCCTTTAAAATCTTTTAATGAATCAATTGGATGAGAACAGATGATGCCCGCTCCTGGCGTTGACAGAGTAAATAATTTTTTTAAATTGTTTTTCGTAAAAGCTTCCGAAACAGCCGGTAGCTTTGCATACAGAATTCTGGTAATGGCAACACGTTCGGGATCTTCTAATGTAAATGCCGGAGTATATAAAGTCCCATAAGAGGTGTCCATAGGGAACTGGGCAGGGTAATATCCTGTAAAACACGCGCCTACGTCGATCATCCCCGAGCTCGTACCCTTTAATATGTCTATCATGCTGACGAGTTCGCCCCCAAAGTGGCAATCAAATTGAACGGCACCGTCAGTTCGCCCCGTGATTCTTTTGGTCCATTTCTCCGCTGATTCAGACCATGTTTGCGCCGCCGTTTTGGCCAGTCCTGTTTCAAGAACAAGCGTTGTTTTTTCGGCAGCCATTGCCTGGCCACCACCAATGGACATCAATAAAGCAAGCATCAGAGTTAGGGTTAACAAAATACAACCAACAATCGATAATTTACTTTTCATTTTGATTTTCATCCGAATTGCTCCTTTCTTTAAGGTTATAAAATTGCCAGGTTTTGTTTAAGCCAATTCATGCATCTGCTTGAGATGCTTCACCTTTGCGGCCATGAATATATCTCAATCCTGATCACATTTATTGCCTTTCAGTCCCTTCAATTCCATGGCACGGGATTGTTCTATAAGAAGATCAACTTCAAATCGATTCGTTAGGCGCCACATAACCCAATTCGATGCTGGCATTTTTGGCTGCCTTACTGACCAATGAACCGTAGCGTTTCATGATATCAGCGGTAAACCGATGCTGTGGCCCGGCGACCGACAACGCCCCGGCCACTTTATTATCTTTGCTGAAAATAGGGGCTGCCACAGCGGCGGCCCCAACGACACGTTCACCTAAGCTGGTGGCATATCCCTGTTTTCTGATTTTGACCAGTTCTTTCCTTAGATGATCAATTTCGAGCATTTGACCCGAAGCCAAAATCTTAGCGGGTGAATTAGCCAAGTTTTCCAGGACCTCCTCAATTTCCTCAGGCTCAAGAAACGCGAGGATACATTTTCCGTGTGCCCCAACCCACAGAGGAAACCTTTTGCCAAGACCTGTAATCATGCGTACCTCATGACTCCCTTCTACCTGCTCGGTATAAACACGTTCATAACCAACCCGAAGGGTTAACACGGCAGTCTCATCGGTCGCCTGATGCAATGATTTCAGATAGGGTAAGCTTGTGCGGCGCACATCCAGATTGTAGAGCACACCTAAACCGATCGCAGTTAGTCCCGGACCTATTTTGAATTTTCGACTTTCAGCATTTTTGGATACCCAACTCATCCGCTGCAGGGAGGACAAAATACGGTGGGTCGTCGTTTTGCTTATCTTGAGGCGACCACAAATTTCAGTTATTCCATGCTCTTTCTGATCAGCCGCCAAATATGAAACAATCGAGATTACACGTTCAGTCGAGTCCATAAAAAATTCCATATATGAATAAATTATAAAAGTGAGGTACTATATATGGAATTTTCTGTCAAGTGTTTTTTAAGCCCCTCAAGCGGCGCCTTAAAATAAAATTTATGTATATATATCAGTATAATAGAAGATTTACCAACAAAATCACAAGCCATTTTTTTTACCGGTCGTTGTAATATTAAAAAAATATTTGACAATTATTTCCGAATATGGAATTAATAT
>JASFGM010000549.1:0-3348 GCA_050123755.1 Desulfobacterales bacterium | reverse complement strand
CGAAAGCCATTTCTTTTTCGCGGCCCAGCATGGGGTTGACCAGACATTCGATGCGGCCTTTTCTGAATATCGATTCCATGCAGGTGTTGCAGGCGATGCATGTCCGGATTTCATCCAGGCGTCCTTCCCTGGCTTTATTGGGCATCTCCGGATCTGCTAAAAGCCCGCGACCAATGCACACCAGGTCAGCCTGGTCTTTAGATAAAACCTCATTGGCAACCGCCGGGTCGTTTATGCGGCCTACGGCCATGACCGGGATGTTCAAGGCCTTTTTGATCTGTGCGGCGGAGTCCGCCAGGCAGGCTTTTCCCATAAACATGGGCTGGCAGATCCATTCCGGTGTAATATCATTACCGGCCGAAACCTGAACAATGTCGATGCCGGCTTTTACTAAATGTCTTAAAATTTCAATACTTTCCTTAACATTCAGGCCGTCCGGCAGAAATTCCTGAGCACTGATTTTAAACGAAAGCGGAAATTTTGGTCCAATCCGCCTGCGAATCTCCTCAACAATCTCGATTGCAAATCGACTCCGACCGACAGTGTCCCCACCGTATTCATCCTCGCGGATATTGCTTACTTTTGATAAAAACTGGTTTATCAGATAACCATGGGCGCCGTGGATTTCAATCAGCGCAAACCCCGCCTGCTTGGCGCGCTCAGCCGCATCGCCGAATTTTTGAACAATTTCATGGATGCCATCGATTGTCAGGGGCTCGACATCGCCGCGGATCGTAGGGCAGGGAATCGGAGAAGGTGCCAGTGGTTTGCGTTTGATGACTTTGATCGACGTCTGTCGTCCGCCGTGGTGGATTTGAACGGCCGGGACCGATCCTTCCGATTTCATCACCGCGGCAATCTTTGAGAGCCCCTCGATGAAACGGTCATCGTAAATTCGTGCCTGATGAGCAGAAACCACCCCTTCCGGGGAAACCGAACAGGCTTCCATTATGATCATCGCCGGCCCCCCGGCCGCCCGTTTGCGGTAATGCTCAACAGCGGCCTCGGAGATGGAACCATCATCTTCGATTAAAAAGGATGCCAGGCCGGGCATAACGATGCGGCTATTCAGCTGAATCGTCTTGATTGAAAAAGGTGAAAACAGTGGCTGCATGGGTGTCCTAATTGGAGCGCTTGACGTTCTAGATTGTTTTTTCCTATAATGCCTCTAATCCAGAGCAACGGTTCAAATTATAACTATTTGAAATAAAATGGCTTTTAATTGTATCCGATTCAAGTGCCGTCATTTGATAAATCAAAATATTGAAATGAAGGCAAATTGGTAATGCCTCTATGTTTGGGTCCAAGTCTTTTGAAGTCACTTTTGGCAGTTTTGCGACCGGCGAGTTTGGCTTATTTCAATAGCACGTTATTTTCCATTGCGCAAGGATAGGCCCTTTTGATAAAGCCATAAAACAGTTAAATAAAAATCCGAAAATTCAGCGTTCAGAATCGACTAAAACCTAGGTTCTTTAAAACCCGGTTCTAAACAGGGAGGTTCACATTCCGCGATGCCCTATTTGGATGCTATATTCGCGCAGATCGGTTTGACGAATTTACTTCTTTTGCTGGTCGGTCTGATCTTAGCCGTTGTCCTTTTCCTGCTCATTATTTTGGTTCGGCGCCGAGAGATTAAATCGCAGGATTTTTTTGCGACGCTAAAAAACCAGGAGGAGCGCACTGAACAAATGGTTAGAGATGAGTTCGGGCGCAACCGTCAGGAATCGGCCGGAAGTGCCAGGCTGGCCCGGGAGGAAATCGGCAGCACGTTGAAATTTGCCAGTGATTCCCAGCTCAAGCAGCTGCGCGAGATTGCCGGCATGCAAAAAGATCAACTCGACAGCTTTTCCAAACAGCTGTTGGAGATGACCAAGCTCAATCAAGAAAAACTTGAAACCATGCGAAATACAGTTGAAACGCAACTGCGAACGCTGCAGGAGGACAACAACCGCAGACTTGAACAAATGCGCGCGGTGGTCGACGAAAAACTGCAGTCGACGCTTGAAAAACGGCTGGCGGACTCGTTCAAGCTGGTTAGCGAGCGCCTTGAGCAGGTTTACAAAGGCCTGGGTGAGATGCGAAGCCTGGCCACCGGTGTGGGCGATCTTAAAAAGGTGTTGACCAATGTTAAGACGCGGGGCACCTGGGGCGAAATTCGGCTCAGTCATATTCTGGAACAGATATTGACAGCGGACCAATACGAGGTCAATGTGGCCACCAAGAAAGCCAGCAGCGAGCGGGTGGAATTTGCCATAAAATTGCCGGGTCAGGATTCGGATAAAGAAAAGATTGTCTGGCTGCCGATCGACTCCAAATTTCCCCAAGAGGACTATCAGCGCTTGCTGGATGCCCAGGAAGCGGCCGATAAAGTCCAGGCCGAAAAATCGGTCAAAAACCTGGAAACTCGCATTAAAGCCGAAGCCAAAGCCATACGGGAAAAATATATCGACCCGCCCCATACCACCGATTTTGGAATTATGTTTTTGCCGGTGGAAGGCCTGTATGCCGAGGTTTTAAGGCGTCCGGGTTTGTGCGATGACCTCCAAAGGGATTATCGTATTGTGGTAACCGGACCGACAACTTTGGCTGCGCTGCTAAACAGTCTTCAGATGGGCTTTCGTACCCTGGCCATTGAAAAGCGATCCAGCGAAGTATGGGAACTGCTGGGGGCGGTAAAAACCCAGTTCAGCAAATTTGGTGAGGTGCTGGCAAAAACCAAAAAGAAGCTTCAGGAAGCCAGCAACACGATTGACCAGGCCGAAGTCCGCACCCGGGTCATTTCGCGCAAGCTCAGCAAGGTCCAGGAGCTGCCCCTGGTCGATTCGGCAAAGCTCATCGAGCCGGCCGCAAACGATGATGATGGCCTGGTGGATGAGGGTTCCTAAAACGCATAGGCCTGCTGGCCTAAAAATTAGGTGTCAGGTGTCAGTGTTCAGGTGTCAGGAAGATACAGAGGACAGCGCACAGAGAACAGATGACAGAAGAATAAGGCCTAGTGTTTCTGTTTTCTGTCATTTGACTTCGGTCATCTCTTATCTGACAGCTGACACCCGAAACCTGAAACCGAAAAGACGATAAGCAACCAGCGACAAGAAGTCTGCGACTAGATGCCAAAAGCAAAATAGGGGAGAAGGAGATGCCTTTATCCGGTTACTGGGCAGACAAATATATTGAAAACCAGCGCACTGCGCAGGAGGCGATTGGCCTGATCAAACCGGCACAACGTGTTTTTATCGGGTCATCCTGCGGTGAACCCCAGCACCTGGTTCGGGAGCTTTCGGAAGCCTCCGATTACTTTAAAGATATTGAAATCATTCGCTTGATGACCATGGAAACCACGCCCCTGAC